>CANHJJ010000014.1 GCA_947460565.1 Bacteroidota bacterium | reverse complement strand
ATTTATTGAGCTGTTCGCGGTATTTAAATTGGTTGATGATGCTATTTCTGTCGTTAAAAAACAAAAGTAATACCAAAAGCAAACTAGCTATGATATACTTGTTAAATATGATTTTTTTGAAACGCATCGGCATGTTAAATATCAGTTCACAGTTAATAAGTGATTCCTGTCAACTGTGAACTGAAAAACTGATTTCTATTTACTTAATAAATTTAAAGTCTGTACCTGGGAAATAAGCATTGCTGCCTAATTCTTCTTCAATACGAAGTAATTGGTTATATTTAGCTATCCTATCAGTTCTGCTAGCTGAACCCGTTTTGATTTGGCCGCTGTTTAAGGCTACTGCTAAGTCAGCAATGGTGGTATCTTCGGTCTCACCACTTCTATGACTCATGATATTTGTGTATGAGTTGCGTGCAGCTAGGTTAACAGCATCAATGGTTTCAGTTAAGCTACCAATTTGATTTACCTTAACCAATATTGAATTGGCAATACCTTTATCGATACCTTTTGCTAAACGTTTGCTGTTAGTAACAAATAAATCATCACCCACCAATTGTACTTTATCACCAATGGCTTTTGTTAATTCAGCCCAGCCTTTCCAATCATCTTCAGCCAATCCATCTTCTATTGATAAGATTGGATATTTCTCAGTCCATTCTTTCCAATAGCTAACCATTTCGCTTGAGCTCATTTGTCTGTTATCAGATTTTTTGAAGGTGTACATACCTGTTTTTTCATCATAAAACTCTGTAGTAGCCGCATCCATGGCTATATAAATATCTTTTCCAGGTTTGTATCCAGCTTCTTCAATTGATTTCAAAACGATTTCAATTGCCTCTTCGTTAGATTTAATATTAGGTGCAAATCCACCCTCATCACCCACATTGGTGCTATAGCCTTTTTTCTTCAACACTGTTTTTAAGGTGTGAAATACTTCTGCACCCATTTGCAAGGCTTGTCTGAAACTATGCGCTTTAACAGGCATAATCATAAACTCTTGAAAATCGATAGAATTATCAGCATGAGAACCTCCATTAAGGATGTTCATTAATGGAATAGGTAAAGTATTTGCATTCACGCCACCTACATAGCGATACAAAGGCATATTGCACTCGATGGCTGCCGCTTTAGCACATGCCATTGAAACCGCTAGGATTGCATTAGCACCTAATTTTGATTTATTATCAGTGCCGTCTAATTTTAACATTTTATGGTCGATAGCGTTTTGTTCGAAAACATCCATTCCCATTAATTCGTCACTGATCTTTTTATTTACATTCTCCACTGCATGAAGTACGCCTTTACCTAAATAATTTTTCTTATCGCCATCTCTAAGTTCAACCGCTTCGTGAGCACCGGTAGATGCACCTGAAGGAACGGCAGCACGGCCCATTGCACCATCTTCTGTTATTACTTCTGCTTCAACTGTGGGATTTCCTCTGCTGTCTAAAATTTGTCTTGCGTGGATGTTGATAATTGCGCTCATGTTTTTTATGGATTGAAAGGTTTTAAAATGGAGATGTTAAAAGGTTTAAAATTTATTTAAAATTCCTAATTGAAATTAATTAATTTACTAGTTCATTAATTTAATAAAGTCGTCAAACAGATATCTACTATCATGAGGGCCAGGCGCAGCTTCAGGATGGTATTGAACTGAAAATGCTTTTTTGCCTTTTACCCTTATTCCTTCTACTGTATTATCATTTAAGTTGATGTGTGTCAATTCTACTTTTTCGTTTTTCTGAACATCCTCGTTGCTTACTGCAAAACCATGGTTTTGTGAGGTTATTTCGCAATGTCCAGTAATAATATTTTTCACAGGATGATTCAATCCTCTGTGGCCATTATGCATTTTAAAGGTTTTTAATCCTTGTGATTCTGATAAAATTTGATGACCTAAACAGATACCAAAAAGAGGCACACCGGCATCTACTATTTGCTGAACTGTTTTAACTGCGTATGGCATGGCACTTGGATCACCAGGTCCATTGCTAATCATAAATCCATCTGGTTTAAATTTCATCATTTCTTCAAATGATGTGTAAGAGTTGAAAACAGATAAGTAGCAATCTCTATCTGCAAGGTTTCTTAAGATATTTTTCTTAACACCTAAATCAAGCACTGCCACTCGTTTTGATGCAGCATTATTGCCTACAAAATAGGTTTCCTTGGTTGATACTTTTGATGAAAGTTCTAAACCTTGCATACTTGGTATGGCCGCTAATTCAGCCTTTAACTCTTCTATGGTTTTATCATCCGAAGAAATAACAGCATTCATGGCTCCTTTGCTACGAATTTGTCTAACAAGTGCTCTGGTATCAATGTCGGCAATACCAATAAGATTGTTCAAAACAAAATAATCTTGGATGGTTTGTGTGGATTGTTTACGAGAATAAGGTACATTGAAACTCTTGCATACCAAGCCAGCAATTTTGATTCCGTCAGACTCAATTTCTTCTTCATGGATACCATAGTTACCAATATGTACATTTGTTTCAACTAAAATTTGTCCGAAATAAGATGGGTCGGTAAATACCTCTTGATAGCCAGTCATGCCAGTATTAAAGCATATCTCGCCAAAATTTGTTCCAGTTTTCCCAATGGATGTTCCATTAAAAATGGTACCATCTGCTAGCAGCAGCACAGCAGGAAATTTAGTGATGGTTCTACTCAAAGCGTTTTAGGTTTTGGCAAATGTAAATTATCACCAAAAGTTAATCAAATGAAGTTTTGCACCAAAAAATATTATATAAAATTAAAATAATCTGCATCGTATTCTTTTTGAGCCCATTGGTGCAAATCTCATGGCCAATCCTAATGAAGAAAAGCTGTAAGAATCATATGTTTTTATATTTGGATTTGAATTCCCGTCTGATGCTAAGTTTCTTGTTGAAGTAACTTGAATGGTATTCTCAAAGCTTAAAATAAATTGAGGACTGAGTTTATAGAAAACTCCAAAACCAAGTTGAATATAATAAGCTATAGCTTTATCATATATATGATTAGGTGTTGGCACTCGATTCAAACCAACAGAGTTCATCATATATTTATCAATAATATTACTTGAATTAGGTATAAATCTGTAAAATGCTGATGAATATTGTATAGCTCCCAAGCCAATAATTCCATTGTATGAAAATCTATCATTTGTTAAGTATAAATTTTCATTGAAACTATAATTACAGGTCAATCCAAACTCTTTGGCCTCAGATTCAAAAATAGATTTATCACCCCAACTTTTTCCAGCTTCTTTAATGCCATTTATTTTTTGAGAACCATAATTGGCACCCATTTCCCAAAAATTATTGAAGGATTTATAAAGCCCTAATCTATATCCGCTTGTATATTCAGTTCCATATCCCTCTTGGCTTCTGGGTGTTGTGAATTCTCTGGCATGTCCCCAGTAAACTGGTAATCCATAGGATCCATAAACTTTCCAAGTTGCTAATTTGCTAATATGTTGCCCCGAAACGGCTGTATGAATCAACATAATTGCCAATACATACATAAATTTTTTAATGCTATTAGGAATTAAAAATGTAATCATATTTTTTTATTTCTTTTTCTTTTTAGTGTTAATTGAATTTAAATACTGACTCCAAGCACCCACATCAAATATTTTTAATGGCTGTACTTGCCCATTATAATAATATTTGTCGTATTGCTGCTGCATATACCACCTATTGGTTTCCTGTCCATCAGGTGCAAGTGATGCCATTTGGTCATCCATTGGTTTTTTTCTTAAATTTCTGTATGCCAAGCTTAACTCATCATCGGGAATTTTAGTTTTAACGAAATAGTAGTCAAATTGCTCTTTTGATGGGTAGGAGCGAATCACTGTTTCTGGGAGATAAAAAGTGTCATCACTCATAGGAATAACTGTATTTAGCTTTGTACCATCAAAATCTTTTGGTATGTTGTACTCGATTGGTCTGAGGCCAATAGCTGTGAATAAAATCCTATCTGTTTTTTTTACCACCAAGGAAAAATAACCTCCCATGTCCGAATAAGTGCCTTTGTTTCCACCATTTATTCGTATACTAACATAAGGCAAAACCTTTGTACTGTCAAAACTAACTGCAAAACCGGAAAGTTGCACCAAGTCATCATCATTTTGTTGCGCAAATGATACGAATGAGCCCAAAAGGCAAACAATCAATATGAAATATACTTTAGTTTTCAATTAGTTTAAATAATAAACCCAGCCGTTATAAAAAATAAAACAATAATAGGATAGGGTATTTTGGTTGACAATAATAAGAATAAAGTCAATAATAAAGCTATCATATTTTCTTCATTTATTTCTAAAGGCTTAAATAAGATATAAGCTGAAGCCACAACTAAACCTGCCGAGGCCACGTTTATACCTTCAATTGCATTTTTTATGGGAGGATAGTTTTTCATTTGGTTCCAAATAGGATAAACGAAAAATATGAGCAAAGCCCCTGGTAAAAATATGCCTACAGTGCCAATAGAAGCACCCAATAATTGTCCTCCTAACCCCCAATCTTTGAGAACCATGGCACCTGTAAAACTCGAAATACTGAAAACAGGGCCTGGTAACGCTTGTAAAAATCCTACGCCTGCAAGGAATTCATTAGGCTTTATATAATGTTTAAATTCAACGAATTGGTTAAACATCATTGGGATTAATACGTGACCGCCACCAAATACAATTGAGCCATAGCGGTATGTGTTTTCGAATAAAAGCAATGCCTTGTTTTGGGTCAAACCACCCAATAAGGCTGCAAATAGAAAAACACCTAAAAATAGAAGGAAGTTCTCCCAATTAATATGTTTAATTGTTTTTGGTTTTTCAATTCTACCCCTAGTATTTACGTAACTCGTAATTGAACCACCCAATAACAACAAGAATGGAAAGTAATAAGGTGTTTGAAGAAAAATACCAGCAAAAGCTGAAACACATAAAAGGAACCAATGATAGTTCTTTGTAACAAAAAGTTCAGTAATTTTAAATGCCGCAAACACGATAAAGCCAATAGCCATAGGCTGTATAAACTTTAAAAAATCTAATTTAGGATTATTGATATCAAAAAAATTAAGAATTATAGCGAATATGAGCATGAGCATTGAGGCGGGCAATACCCAAACACCTAATGTAAAAAAAGCCAAACTTGGCCCACCCATTTTAAACCCAATGGCAGTAATGGTTTGGGTAGATGTAGGTCCAGGCAAAATACTACAAAGAGAGTTCAGTTCTTTAAGTTCTTCTTCTGTAAGGTATTTTTTCTTTTTTACCATCAATTTATGCATTTGAGTGAAATGCACTTGAGGGCCACCAAAAGCAGTAAATGCCAGTTTAAGAACATCCAACAAAAACACGATGTTTCTGAAATGAGAAATTTTAGATGTTTGTTGAGGCATAAAAGCTATTGATTAATTAGAAGCGAAAATAAAACTACGATTTAACTTCTTTTTAAATTCATTAGGCCAGGTGTTTTTCAGCATGGTAACTTGATCGAACCAAAGCACCACTTTCAACATATTTAAGTCCTTTTTCTAAACCCACTTGTTTGAAATGTTCAAATTTTTCTGGCCTTACAAATTCTTCAACTGCCAGGTGCATTTTGGTTGGTTGTAAATATTGGCCAAGGGTTAGTACATCACAACCATGATTGGCTAGGTCGTCCATGATTTGATAAACCTCATCATCTGTCTCACCTAATCCCAACATAACTCCTGATTTCGTTCTTAATCCACGCTCTTTTGTTTTTAAAATCTGTTCTAAGCTTCTTTCATACTTTGCCTGAGGCCTTACTTTACGATACAACCTTTTTACGGTTTCCATGTTATGGCTAACTACTTCAGGTTTTTCATCAATTACCCGATACAGTAAATCCCATTTTGATTGAAAATCTGGTATAAGCGTTTCCATCGTTGTTGTTGGGTTTAATTCCTTTACCAATCTAATGGTATCAGCCCAGACATTTGCTCCTTTATCAGGCAATTCATCTCTATTTACTGAAGTTAGAACAGCATGCTTCACATTCATCAGACGAATGGCTTCTGCTACCCTCATTGGCTCTTCCATATCATAATTATGAGCACGACCAGTAGCCACTGCACAAAAAGAGCAGCTTCTTGTGCAAATATTACCAAGTATCATAAAGGTGGCTGTGCCTGCCCCCCAACATTCGCCCATATTCGGACAATTTCCACTTTCGCAAATGGTGTGAAGTTTGTATTGGTCAACAATATTTCTAACATTTCGGTAGTTTTCACCTGTAGGCAGTTTTACTTTTAACCAACTTGGTTTTTTTACTCTTTCCTCAGATAATACGGGTAATTCAATCATTTAAATACTATTTATTTTTTAACTAATTTTTCCAACCCCAATTGAAGGCTAGGTATAAACCTGCAAAAAAACTATTTGCAGAGTAGCCATATAAAATCGGAATTCCATCTCCAAATCCGTCAACAACAAGCCCTACTTCAATATTCTTATATTCATCAGTGTATTGCCCCCATTCTACTGCTAGCGCCAAACGCCCATAGGCTCCAAGTTTAATACTTGTTTCGCCTATACCTTGTGCAAAGCTCGAACTTCCATAAATATTGTATTCATCAGTAACGTAAGGTATAAATTTAGACGTAACTATATTTACATTATTTGGGCCGGCCTTTTCGATTACATCAAGATAATATGGTTTTAAGAATGCTAGATTAATACCTGCTGCATAAATCAAATTTAGTCCCAAAGCATTTTTATAAGTCCGTTCTGTGAGATTGGTAATATTTCCATAGCCAATGCGCAGAAAAAACACATTATTTAATTTGCCGAATTTATACTGACTGGCATTATTATATCCATCACGTTTTACTTCTTTTGGATTTTGAATGATGGCAAGTTCGGTTTCAATGATATTATTTTTCAATCCAGTTTTATGCCAACCATATCTAAAAATTACACCTCCCAAACCATGTGTGTTTGCATTAACTCCAAACTGATAATCATTCATATATAACATTTGCGCCTCAGTTATTGGCGCGTTTTGCGCATAGCTTTTTAGGCAAAAAAATATCATAATTACTTGTAATGTGATTGTTTTTTGTAACACTTTATTACTTTCGTTTCTCATTCAAAAATAAAATAAAAAATGAATACCGCAGAAGTAATTTATCAAGGTCAATTAAGATCAGAATGTACACATTTGCAATCAGGCACAAAAATAGTGACGGATGCTCCCACAGATAATTTTGGAAAAGGAGAAGCATTTTCTCCTACTGATTTGGTAGCCATAGCATTAGCTAGCTGCATGATTACCACTGTAGGTATCCTTACTAGGCTAGAAAAGATCAATTTGGATGGAAGTAAATTAATGGTTAAAAAAATCATGGAAAGCAATCCAAGAAGAATTGCTCAGATACATATTGATATTGAAATCAATAATCCGGATTTAAATGAAGAGCAAAAAAGACGCATTGAAGAAATAGCGCACAACTGCCCTGTAGCAAAAAGCCTGCACCCTGATTTAATTCAGAAAGTAACTTTTACTTATAATTAGAATTTAGGGCAAGAACCTTTGCAAGCTTCCATAGCAATTAACACGCAGAAAGCCAATAATATTAATCCTATCTTTTTCATTTTGTTATGTATTTTATATCTATAATCTGTCAAAAATAATGCCTGTGCAAAAGAATGACATTAAAACCGAATTACTTGAAGAGTTTGATTTAGATTCTTTTTTTACACAATTTAGAAACGTATCTGCTAATGATTTTATTTTAGGGAATAAAACAAAATTTTTAGTTGATAATTATTTATTGGCAGAACAACTCAAACTAAGAAATAAACTCGCTCACAAAATTCCAACATTTTATGCAGCAAATTGTTGGTTGACGAGTAAAAGTTTTGAACAGGCATCTGGTGAAAAGTCAGCTTTGTACAAAGCTTCACTTTTTTCTGGAAAAAAAATGCTTGATCTCTGCGGGGGATTGGGTGTGGATGATTGGGCATTTTCAGCCCGTTTTGATTCTATAGTATCTTTAGATATTGATGCCTATTTGAATGTATTGGTTAATTGTAATTTCAAACGTTTAAAACTTGTCAACGTAAGCAGATTGACGGCTGACGCTTACTTGTATTTACGAAATACCCAAGAAAAATACGACTTAATTTACATTGATGCCGACCGTAGGGTAAATGATAAAAAGGGATTTCGATTGGACGATATTGAACCTTCTTATGGCAAAATTGAAGGCAGATTAAGGGAATTAACAAACCGTGTTTTGCTCAAACTTTCGCCATTAATAGATATTAGTTATTGTGTAAATCATCTTGAGAACTTGAAAAGCATACATGTAATAGCCCAAGAAGGTGAAGTGAAAGAGGTGCTATGTGAAATTGATTACTCAACACCTCGTAATCAAAAGGAAGTAAGAATAATTGCTGTAGATATGGATGAAAACAAAACTCATCATTTTTCAAGTACCTATTTAAATCAGCATAATTGTGTTTTAGCGAATTCATACTCGCATCATTATTTCTATGAAGCGTCTTCTGCTATTGTTAAGTCGGGACTATCCTCAGCTTACGGGAAAAGTTTGGAATTGCTATCTCTATCAATTCATTCGTCCTATTTTGTAAGTGAAATAAAAATTGATGAATTTATGGGTAGGCGATTTGAGCTAGTAAAAGCTTTTGCCTTTTCAAAAAAATCTTTGAATGAATACTTGAAAATTAATAACATTATTAAAGCCAATGTAAGTAGAAGTCAATTTCCTATGTCCCCAGACGAGATTAAAAAGCAGTTTCAAATAAGGGATGGGGGAGATGGATATCTTTTTTTTACTACCCTAAGTAATGGTGAAAAGCTTGTCTTACATGTTAGAAAAGGTGCATCAATGATTTAATAATTTATTATTCATAAGCTTGAAAATAAAAAAAGATTTTCAAGCTATAGGCTAGTTTATGATTACTTTACTTAATTTCTGAAGGAAAGATTCGTCCATGCTAACACCCAAACCTATTGCATCGGGCATCTTTACATGACCATTGTTTTCGTAACTAATTCCACCAATAACTGGGTCTTCAATAAACATCAAAGGGGTGTCAAAATCAAAATGGATAATGTTTTCACTCAGCAAAGAAAGGTGTGCAGCTGCTGTGAAGCCTAAGCGTGATTCTAGGAAGCCACCTACTTGAATCTTCATATTTGATTGTTCAGCAATATCTATAATTTTCAAAGCCTTAAAGAATCCTGATGATTTACCCAATTTGATATTGAACAAATGACAAGCCTCTAGGTCAACCAATCTCTTGGCATCATTGTGATCGCAGCATGACTCATCGGCCATAATTGGAATAGGACTATTCATTCTAACTTTTGCCAATTCCATGAAATTCCACCTTGGGATGGGTTCTTCGCAATGCTGAATCTTGCAATTTTCTATTCGGTTTAATATTTCAATGGCATCATCGGTATTCCATCCTTGATTGGCATCAATCCTTAATGGCATCTCATTTCCAATTGCATCTCTTATGAGTTGAATGCGTTCAATATCATCTTCTTTTTTGCCACCCAATTTAACCTTCATAAATTGAAAACCTCTATCTACAATTTTAATGGCATCAACTACCATTTTATCTTTGGGGCCAAGGCTTACGGTGTAGTCGGTTATTAATGTTTTATTGTTTTTGCCTCCTAAAAATTCATACAAAGGCAGTTCAGCATGTTGTGATGCGATATCATACAAGGCAATATCAAAAGCACTTTTAATACTGCTATTTCCATAAATAATAGAATCCATGAGGGCTGAACAAGCAGCTACATCAAGAGGGTTTTTGCCTATAAGAACCTTAGCAAGATATTGCGCCACTACAAAACAAGTATCCATGCTTTCACCATTGATGGTCATGAAAGGACTGCACTCTCCAAATCCCGTCAAACCTGAGTTACAGCGAATCACAACCACTACATTCTCGGCATATTCAAGAGGGCCCAATGAAATAACAAAGGGTTCTTTAAGTTTAATAGGTGATTTATATACTTCAATTTGCTTGATATGTGCATTCATAATGAGCTATTATGGTTGGTTCAATGATTTGTAAAAGTATTTAAATACCAGGACTTGGCTTTAGAAATGTGTTAACAGTCAAGGGTTAATAGGCAATTAATTATAACAAATGATTTGGAAAAGTAGGATTTATAAGAACTTACAGAAGAATTGGCCTTGAGATTTGACACCATAAATATCGACAATGATGCTTATATTTGTAGACTATTTACAAACGCAAGTGCCCTCAAAGCCACATGAATAAAGAAGATATCATAAAACGCAGAACTTTTGGAATTATTAGTCACCCCGATGCTGGAAAAACAACCTTAACAGAGAAATTTCTTTTGTTTGGTGGTGCCATTCAAACAGCAGGTGCCGTAAAAAGCAATAGAATTAAAAAGGCTGCCACCTCCGATTTTATGGAGATTGAGAAGCAGCGTGGTATCTCGGTTGCATCATCTGTAATGGGTTTTGATTATAAAAACTACAAGGTAAATATCTTGGATACACCTGGTCACAAGGATTTTGCTGAGGATACCTATAGAACCCTGACTGCTGTTGATAGCGTAATTCTTGTAGTGGATTGTGTGAAGGGTGTAGAGGATCAAACCCGCAAACTGATGGAAGTATGTCGCATGCGAAATACGCCTGTGATTGTATTCATCAACAAATTGGATAGGGAGGGCCAAGATCCTTTTGATTTGTTGGATGAAATAGAAAAAGAATTGAATATTCATACAAGACCTCTAAGTTGGCCAATAGGCATTGGTTCAACCTTCAAGGGGGTATATAATTTGTTTGAAAAGAAACTTCAATTGTTTTCACCAGCTAAACAAACCATATCGGATGATGTGTTTGATATTACAGATTTGAACTCTGTTGAGCTTGATAATAGGATAGGAGAGAAGGCTGCTAAAAAATTACGTGATGATGCTGAATTGATAGAAGGTGTGTATGAGCCATTCAATAAAGATTTATATTTAGATGGTTATTTGGCTCCTGTTTTCTTTGGTAGTGCCATCAATAATTTTGGAGTAAAAGAGTTGCTAGATACTTTTGTGCAAATAGCTCCTGAGCCTCGTTCAAGATATACCGAAACCCGCGAGGTGTTGCCCACCGAGAATAAATTCAGCGGTTTTATTTTTAAGATACATGCCAATTTAGATCCTAATCACCGTGATAGGATTGCCTTTTGCCGCATTGTGTCTGGTAAATTTGAACGAAATAAATTCTACCAACATACGAGACTTGATAAGAAATTTAGATTTTCCAGCCCTACAAGTTTTATGGCAAATGAAAAAAGCATTGTGGATGAAGCTTACCCAGGTGATGTAATAGGTTTGTATGATACTGGAAATTTCAAAATTGGCGATACTCTATCTGAAGGTGAATTGATGTTTTATAAAGGAATACCAAGTTTCTCACCTGAGATTTTTAAAGAGTTGGTGAACAAAGACCCCATGAAAACCAAACAACTTGAAAAAGGTATTCAACAGTTGACTGACGAAGGTGTGGCGCAGCTTTTTACTCAGCAACAAGGGCATGTGAAAATAGTGGGTACTGTGGGTGAACTTCAGTTTGATGTAATTCAATTTAGATTGCTTCACGAGTATGGTGCCTCAGTTGAGTTTACCAAATTGCCTTACGAAAAAGCTAGTTGGTACACATCTACTGATAAAGCTGCCTTGGAAAGATTTAACATGGTGAAGAAATATAATATTGCCGCTGACAAAGAAGGTAGGCCTGTATTTTTAGCGGAGAGTGCTTGGGCATTAAAAATGAACCAAGACAATTTCCCTGACATTGCTTTCCATTTTACTTCTGAATTTAAAACGGACCCAAATGCCATAAGACAAGCCAATGCTTGGTAATACTTAGGGTTTAATTCGTTTACTAATTATATTAGCACAATGAAAAAAAATATTAGCCTAACATTAATTTTTAGCATAATAAGCTTAACTGCATTTACGCAAAAAAATGACCCAAAAGTGGGTTCTGATAGGGATAAGCATGGCTGCATAGGCTCTGCAGGATATGTGTATTCTGCTATCAAAAATGATTGTATACGGGTGTTTGAGCAAAATATTAGGTTAACTGAAGTTTCACCTAAAGGCTCATTTACCTCTATTATTTTCAGTAAGGATAGTTTGAAGGTAGAAGTGTTTTTGCCTAATTATAATGAAGGGCAAATCTTAAATAAGGTTATTTCTAATGGAAAGTATTATTGGCAGAAAGGAAATCTTGTGCTAAAAAGAAAAAAGGGTTTTGAATTATTTGAAAACTCTAAGTTGATTTATAAACAGAGTTAATTAGTCGAGTGTCCAAACTATTAATACCATTTAAGCTTGCCACTAATTGAATTTACGCCAA
Source organism: Bacteroidota bacterium (assembly GCA_947460565.1). Taxonomy (GTDB): domain Bacteria; phylum Bacteroidota; class Bacteroidia; order UKL13-3; family UKL13-3; genus RGVD01. The sequence goes on along the minus strand of CANHJJ010000014.1, from coordinate 2,717 downwards.
ATGGCATGTATGTCCCATTGGCCAATGTGTATATCGACCCTTTTAAAGCAGTTGAAAATGCACTGATTACACATGCCCATGGTGATCATGCAAGGAGAGGGAATATTAATTATTTATGTCATTCACACAGTGTGCCCATTCTAAAAAGACGGATTGGACATTATCTATTCCAATCGGCCGAGTATGGTGAGTTTATTAATATCAATGGCGTAAAATTTAGCTTTCATCCTGCTGGTCATGTGTTAGGTTCTGCTCAAATCAAAGTGGAACACAAGGGAGAAATTTGGGTGGTAAGTGGTGATTATAAAACAGAAGATGATGGTATTGTTAAGCCTTTCGAAGCCATCAAATGCCATACCTTTATTACAGAGTCCACCTTTGGTTTACCCGAATTTGATTGGCTTCCACAAGAAGAAATATTTACCCAAATCAACGATTGGTGGCAAGCCAATGCCAATGAAAACAAGTGCTCCGTAATGTATGCCTATTCATTAGGTAAGGCCCAACGAATCCTTCAATATTTAAACCAACAAATAGGACCTATCTTTGTTCATGGCTCCATCCAAAACATGAATGAAGCATACAGAGAAGCAGGCGTTTTGTTAAAACCCGCACGCAAGGCAGGCTCAGATGTTGACAAAAAAGAATTTAGAAAAGCTTTAATCATAGCACCACCTTCGGCTGATAACAGTTATTGGATGAAAAGGTTTGAGCCTTATGTAACAGGTTTGGCCAGTGGTTGGATGTCAAATGGTGCTAGTAAAGCATGGCTGAAGGCAGATAAAGGTTTTGGGTTGAGTGACCATGCAGATTGGAAAGGATTGAACAAGGCTGTGCTTGAAACGGGAGCTGAAAAAGTAGTAGTTACACATGGCTATACCCAAGAATTTGCTAGTCATTTAAATAATTTAGGCATTGATGCTGTGGCGGTAAAAACACAGTTTGATTCTATCGATGTTTAGTCCTTTTAATTATAATCTTTACCAATTGAATCCAATGCGGGTGTAGCATTATTTAGGAAATCAAATAGAGCCAAATTTTCCCAAGAAGATGCATCTGTAGCTGTATTGCTTTTAAAGGCAACCCAATCAGGTGCCCAATAGCAAATTCCAGAATTGAAGCGCCTTTGACTTAATCGCGACAGGTTTGAAATGTATGTAGCTTGACCTAATTTTGATGCAGGATATTCATTCATTAATTGTGTAGAATCTCCAACAATATTATTGGTATAGTCGCTCCAACCTAAAGAAAAAGGATATGCAGTTTCCGCTATTAAAACAGGTTTATTATGTTGCGATTCTAAACTAATTATTGCTTGTTTGAGTTTGTCTAAACTTTTGCCATGCCACCATGGATAATAGGACAAACCAATAATATCATAGTCAAGGCTATTACTTTGTAATTTTGCGAAATATGTTTCAGCTATATCATATCCGGCTATATGTACCATGATTTTTGTTTGAGGAGAAATTTGCCTAACCGCCTTTATTCCTGATTTAAGCAAAGCTACCATATTAGGCCAATTGGTATCTGACAAATCAGTAGGGTCTTTTATCTTTCCTTCATTCCATAGAAACCCTTGGTTTATTTCATTTCCAATTTGCACAAATTCTGGCATGGCATTTTGTTGGATTAGATAACTCATAACTGATTTCGTATACTGATACGCACTATCATTAAGTGTATTTACATCTAATCCTTGCCAAGCTTTAGGCTTTTCTTGATGACCTGGGTCTGCCCATGTATCTGAATAGTGAAAGTCTAACCAAAACCTGAGTCCCTTGGCCTTGATTCGTTTGGCAAATTCAGCCACTTCAACTAAGGATGAATGTTTGTCTGATGGCTTATTCCAAATTCTCACCCTGATGGTATTAATGCCTTTTGATTTGGCTATTTGTAAGATTTCATCGGATTTACCATTGACATAAAACTTTGTACCATACTCTTCAAGCATGGGTGTAAATGATAGGTCTAGACCTTTGATGAATGTTTCGTTTTGGGGTCCATATTCCCAACCGTCACAATCAGCAATACATTTATCTTTACATGCTGTAAGAAAAGAAAATGAAATTAATATGGCTATAAGGTATTTCATACTTTATTCCACCCTTGTGATATCGGCACCCAGTAATCTTAATCTTTCATCAATATGTTGGTAGCCTCTATCAATCTGAACAATATTGTTGATGGTTGATGTGCCTTCGGCAGCTAGGGCTGCAATAAGCATGGATACACCTGCACGAATATCTGGGCTACTCATGGTAATTCCTCTTAATTTTTGTTCTCTATTGCTTCCAATAACAACAGCTCTATGAGGGTCGCAAAGAATAATTTTTGCACCCATATCAATCAAATTGTCGACAAAGAAAAGTCTGCTTTCAAACATCCATTGGTGAATCAAAACACTGCCTTTAGCTTGTGTAGCTGTAACCAAAGCTATGGATATTAAATCAGGTGTAAAGGCTGGCCAAATGCCATCTCTAATGGTTAGCATAGAGCCATTGATTAGGCTTTCAATTTTATAAGTATCTTGACTTGGTATAAAAATATCGTCTCCTCTAAATTCCATTTGTATGCCCATACGTTGAAATACTTTTGGAATGATACCAAGGTCGGGTATTGAACAATTTTTAATGGTGATTTCAGAATTGGTGGTTGCAGCTAATCCAATAAAACTACCGATTTCAATCATATCGGGCAGCATGCGATGGGTGCAT
>CANHJJ010000013.1 GCA_947460565.1 Bacteroidota bacterium | reverse complement strand
GTAAAATTCAATTCAGTGATTCAACAACTATATTCATGGAACTAAGAATGAATACACCTGATGTAAATGGATTTTATATGCCAGCAATAGGATCAAGGGTTTATTTTGAATTTGATTATAGAAGCAATGTAGATTTTTATGTTGGTATGATAATTACAAGCAATGGTGGAGTTGGTAAATACCCTATCTTAAATATAAATGCAAAATCAACATGGAATAAAATATATTTAGACTTAACTAATGAATTTATTAAATTATCGGCTGACAATAAATTTAAAATATACCTATCAATACCCAAATCAACTGAAGTCCCAACTGATTTTAATATTGACAACTTAAAATTAATTTATTTTGACTAACAAAAGGAATAAAGATATTGGGATAAACATTTTTTGGGATTCTGCAGCAGCTGCTGGTGCTTGGGCTATTTTTTATTCGTATCGAAAATATGTAATTGAAAGCGACAAGTTTGGTTATCCTATTCCTTTAAATTTAGATAAAAATTTTTTTTTAGGTCTTATGTATGTACCCATCTTTTGGGTAGCTCTTTATTACCTTTCAGGTTATTATAATGATGTGTGGAGAAAGTCTAGAATTAAAGAAATTTCAAATACATTTTCCCTAACCCTGCTTGGGGTTATCCTACTATTTTTCTTATTGCTTATTGATGATGAAGTGAGTAGTTATGAAGCATACTATAAAACAACACTTACTTTATTTATCCTTCATTTTACGCTTACAACTATTGTGAGAATTGGTTTTGCCGTTTACATCAAGCGAATGATCAAAAGCAAAAAAATTGGTTTTAATTCAATTGTAATTGGCAATAACCAGCGTACTTTAGATCTTGTTAAAGAACTTAAAAGTGATAAAACAGCCCAAGGATTTTTATTAATGGGTTATGTTAATGGAAACGATGAAAACCATATTTTAAAGCCTGAGTTGCCGATGATAGGCACCTACAACCAATTGGCCGAACTTATTAAGAAATATGATATTGAAGAAGTAATTATTGGTATTGAAAGTTCAAAACACCAAGAAATAAATACCGTTACCAGCCTGCTAGAAGAGGAAAAGGTACATCTCAAAATAATCCCTGATTTATACGATGTGATGAGTGGCTCTGTGAAAATGAATAACGTAATAGGAACAGTATTAATTGAAATAAACCATGATGTGATGCCCACATGGCAAAAGGTTTTGAAGAGACTTTTGGATATTTTCGTTTCATTGTTCGTTTTGATATTTTTATCGCCATTGTTTATTATATTGTCAATAGTGGTTATGACTTCTTCAAATGGAGCCATATTTTTTAAACAAACACGTATAGGTTATAAAGGCAAAGGTTTTAAAATTGTTAAATTCCGGACAATGTTTACGGATGCGGAGGCCAATGGTCCTGCCCTATCCTCTAGTCAAGATAAAAGGATTACCCCCACAGGAAAATGGATGCGCAAGTATCGTTTGGATGAATTACCTCAATTTTACAATGTATTAATAGGTGAAATGAGTTTGGTTGGTCCGAGGCCCGAAAGAGAATTTTTCATAAATCAAATACTAACATTAGCTCCTCACTACAAGCATTTGCATCGCGTTAAGCCAGGCATTACCAGCTGGGGCCAAGTAAAATATGGCTATGCAGAAAACGTAGAACAAATGGTCGAAAGACTTAAATTTGATATTTTATACATCGAAAATAGAAGCCTTGCCGTTGACATCCGTATATTGATTTATACCATCAAAACCATTATCGATGGTGATGGAAAATAATCTATTTCGCTTTCGTAAAGATTACATTAGCATAGAAAAGATAAAAAATATAAATTGCACCCAATGTTAGATTTAGAGTACAATACAGGACGAAATAAACTGGTCATATCAGAATATGGAAGAAACATCCAAAAAATGATTGAACATGCGACTGATCAAGAGGAAGTGGATAAAAGAAACAACATAGCCAATGAGTTAATTACACTTATGGGTCAGCTAAATCCCCACTTAAGAGACATAGCAGATTATAAACATAAAATTTATGACCACTTATTTATCATTAGTGATTACAAATTAGATATTGAATCTCCTTACCCTAAACCAACACCAGAAACACGTGCAGCCAAGCCTGACGTTGTTCCATATAACCAAAGTAAAATCAATTTTAGATTTTATGGTAAAAATATTGAACAGATGATAAAAAAAGCCACTGAATTAGAAGATGGTCCGATGAAAACTTTCTTCATTAATCAGATTGGCTCATTTATGAAAAGCAGTTGCCGCACATGGAATGATGAAATGCTAACAGATGATCAAATTTGGAATCATTTAAAAGGTATATCGGGTGGCAAAATTGTGATGAGTGAAAATGGAGACGAACACCAGTTTAATGCATCACAGCAAAGGGCAAAAACACAACACAACCCTAATAATAGAAATAACAACCAAAACCGCAATTTTAGAAACAATAACCAAAATCGCAACAATAATAGCGGAGGAGAAAACAGAAACCGAAATCCAAATAATTCAAATAACCCCAACAATAGAAATAATGGTGGCGGTAATACAGGAAATGGAAGTAATGGAGGTAATGGAAATTATCGCAATTTTAGAAATAATAAAAATAGACCGGCTTAATGCTATAACATTTCAATAGATTAAAATATAGAACACATATACTGAAAAGTAATAGACTTGCCCCAACTTGCGCAAGTCTTTTTTTCATATGTAAGTTATGCTTTTGGCACTAAATTTAACAATGCTTGGGTGAGATAATTCCAAGTGAATTTTTGTTTTTCTATTTTAATATTATCTGAGAATTCATTCTCTTTTCCATTTGAAAAAAAATCAAGAATGTAGTCTGCAATTTGTTTTTTATCTATGCCTGAAATATATCCAACTTTATTATGTGGAACAAGTTCGGCCAGGCCCCCTACATTCGTCACCAGCATTGGTTTATCATAGTAGTAAGCTATTTGTGTAACACCGCTTTGCGTTGCATTTAAATAAGTTTGAACTACCATATCGGCCGCACTAAAGTATTTACTCACATCATTATTGGGAATAAAATCGGTTGCTAAAACCAATCTGCTTTCAAGACCCAATTGAGATATCAACTCATCATAAGGCTTTCTATCCTCATAAAATTCCCCAGCAATGATGAGTTTTATGGGGAATGCTTTTAGTCTTTCATCTGCAAAACTTTCAAGTAACAATTGCAGCCCTTTATATTTTCTAATAAATCCAAAAAACAATAAATAATGCGTATCGCTATCTAAACCTAACGCCTGCTTAGCTATAGATTTTGAGAGCTTTTCACCAAACATATCATACATGGGATGTGGCACATAGGACCGAGGTTTAGTGGGCTGTAATTCGCTTACTTGCTCATAAACGGAACGACTCATACTCAAAAATCCATCACAAGAATTCAGAAAATAATTGGTGAATGTTGAATCGAAAAACTTCTTTTCATGAGGAATAATATTGTCCGTTATGGCTAATATTTTTGCTTTGCTTTTTCTTTTTATTATTCGAGCAATGGTGCCAAAAGCAGGAGCCATAAAACTCATCCAATACCTAAAAATAACCACATCATAATCTTTATCAGCCATAGAATTTCCAACACTCCTCCAATTTAATGGATAGATTGAATTTAGATGAGGCAATATTTCAATGTCATTGGGTTGTGGGTCCGATGAAAATTGGGTTTTACCTGGAAACAAAATGGAAGGGTATTGTAAACTAAAACTCAAAATTTGACAAGAATGACCTTGGGCTATAAATTCTCGGCAAAGACGCTCATTATAAGTAGCTAAGCCGCCTCTAAGTGGCCAAGCAGGACCAACAATTAGAATTTTTTTCTTACTCATCAATACCTATACGTTTGGTAATTCCATAAACGTTTCTTTCAGAAGCATTGCGACTTATCATCTCACCAATGAAACCTGCTAAAAAAAGCTGTACACCAATTATAGAAAGCACCAAAGCTATATAGAAGAGGGGTTGATCTGTAATATTGCGAGGCAGGGTATGTCCCATTGCCACATGAAACAACTTAGCACCAATGATATAAGATGTAATAATAAAACCTATCATAAAAGTAAGGGTGCCTAAAACACCAAAAAAATGCATCGGACGCTTTCCAAATCTAGATACGAAAAATATGGTTAATAAATCAAGAAATCCATTAATAAATCTTTCTATTCCAAACTTGGTGGTACCATATTTACGGGCACGATGCTGTACTTCTTTTTCTGCAATTTTGTAAAAGCCACTCCACTTTGCCAATACAGGAATATAGCGATGCATTTCATTATATATCTCGATTGATTTTACCACTTCTTGTTTATAGGCTTTTAATCCGCAATTGAAATCATTTAATTGTATACCTGATATGGCTCTGGTAGCTGCATTGAAGAATTTGGTAGGAATGGTTTTAGTAATTGGATCAAATCTTCTTTTCTTCCATCCACTCACTAAGTCATAATCCTCTTCAACAATCATCTTATAAAGAGCTGGTATTTCGTCAGGACTATCTTGCATATCAGCGTCCATTGTAATGATTACATTACCAATACAAGCATGAAAAGCCACATTTAATGCAGCTGATTTGCCATAATTCCTTCTAAATTTAATTCCTTTTATGTTAGGATTTTGTATCCTAAGTGCTTCAACCACCTTCCAAGACCCATCTGTGCTGCCATCATCAATCATCAGTACCTCGTAGCTGAATTTATTTTCGTTCATCACACGCTCAATCCAAGCCAACAATTCAGGCAAAGATTCTTCTTCATTTAAAAAGGGTATTACTACGGATATTTGAGGATTCATTAAAATATTTTGGTGCAAATTAAGAATTTAATGAATTATATTCCTCATTAGGGTCGTTTTTACGAACAAAAATCGCAATGATTAAACTCAAAATAAAGCCCCAAATAAAGCTACCGACAAAAGATAGTGGAACTGTAAAGGCAGGTGATTTCATTTTTCTCATCATGCTCAATGACATTTCAATTTCTTCTTCACTGCTATTTTTAAGTATCATTTGTTCCTTAACTTCTTTCATCACTCTATCAATTCCTTCAGGGTCAACAAACGACATGTGGATATAGGCATATACTGAAAGTACCAAAGCTGAAAACAATACCATAATACTTCCAAAACCAAGGGCTTTGCTATATGACATATATCCTCCCAGCTCTTCGTCTCTCCTGGCCTTCATTCCCAAATAAATGATAGCTACCCCAATCACAAACTTGAGTGTTCCATTTAGCCAATTCATTTTTGTACCTAAATCCAAAAGAAAAAAAGTTACATCAACAATGATAGATGCTAATGAATAATAAAAGCCATATCTCATGGCCATTTGATAAGGAGAATTTTTGCTTTCCATTTTGTGATTAATAATGAATTCAAATAAATCGAACTTTACTGAATTAAAAAAGCATTATGTTATTCATTTTTGTCCATTTATCATATAAGGTAAATATAGAATACCTTTTCTTAACAATCTAAATTTATTGCAAGTGGGTCAAACTAAACTCATGTGTGATACATATTGATTTTTCTATCCAGTAAAAAAGAAATTATCTTGTTTTTTATTTTGCTCAAATAAAGACAATTGGAAGAATATTTGCTTATTTTTGATAATATATTGGCGAATTGATTTGCCTAATTACAAAATAAAATTATTTTTGCAGCCCGTTTAGTTTAAACTAAACAAGATTCAGTAGCTCAGTTGGTAGAGCATTACACTTTTAATGTAGGGGTCCTGGGTTCGAGTCCCAGCTGGATCACAAAGGCTATCAGAAATGATAGCCTTTTTTGTTATATTTCTGTACATTCCCCTATTATTGCTAGCAACTAAGAACAAAAATGCGTATTTTACTTACAACGCTTAATGCAAAATACATACATATCAATCTTGCCATTCGATTGTTATACCAATTGAACAAAGAACGTGATGGACTTGAGTGGAAAGAATTTACCATTAAAGAACCCAAAGAAGGTATTGCTGATTTCTGTAAAGACTTTGATGTGGTGGCTTTTAGCTGCTATATTTGGAATATTACCCAAACTCTTGAAGTGGCAAAACTGATCAAACAAATAAATCCGAACACTAAAATATTACTTGGGGGCCCTGAAGTTAGTTATGAGTATAGTGATATTATTTCAAGGGACGAGGTTGATTATATAATTTTAGGTGAAGGAGAAACACCCTTTGCTGAATTTTTAAATAGCTATCCAAATATTGAAAAGGTGCCAAGTTTGGTTTACAAGTCAAATAACATGGTTATTGAAAACCCAATGGCTCAAATGTTTGATTTAACTAATTACACTGACTTTAATCCTTATGTAGATGATAAACCCGAAGACTTATTTAACAAAGTTTGCTATGTTGAAACTTCCAGAGGTTGTCCATACAAATGTGGCTTTTGCTTGGCTAGCTTAGATAACAAAGTTAGGTACCTGCCAATTGATGATATTAAATCAAATTTGCTATACCTGATGAAACATGGCCGGGTTATCAAATTTCTCGACCGGACATTCAATGTAAAAAAAGATTTCACGATTGATATGTTTAAGTTTATTCTTGAGCATCATCAACCTGAAAATGTTTTTCAGTTTGAGATTACAGCAGATATTGTGCATCCAGATATTGTTCAGTTTATTCAAGACCATATTCCTAAGGGCTTATTTAGATTTGAAATAGGTATCCAAACAGTGAACCAAAAAGCAAATTTAGAGGTGAGCAGAAAACAAAATTTTGAAAAGACTAGCGCTGTTATCAAAACCTTAGAAAACAAAATCGAAATGCATCTCGACCTCATTGTAGGTTTGCCACTTGACTATTGGGATGATATAAAATATAGCATTGAAGAGGTTTTTAAGCTTTATCCACCTGAACTTCAATTAGGATTTTTAAAATTCTTAAAAGGTACACCAGTTAGAGATAGCTACAAGCAACATGGTTATGTATTTGACCCTTTACCACCTTATCAAATAATTGAAAGCAATTATTTATCGAAAGAAGAATTACATCAAATTACCATACTTGAAGAGGCCCTTGAAATATATTGGAACAAAAAAAGGACCCTACACACCTTAAAATATATCGCAAAACATTATAGCCTATTTGATTTCTTGCTAGGACTCGGCAACCTCTTTAAAACTCGAAAACATTTTCATAAGTATGCTTTGGTAGATGTTTATGATATTATATTTGATTTTGCAGTCTCAGAATATCCTAATGACCCAATTATTCCTCAACTCATAGCAGTCGATTATTTTTTGCAACATAAAGTAAAACCAAAAATTCTTTACCATGAGGAATATGAAATGGTTGATAAAATTAGATTGATTGATAAGTTCAAATTAAACCACCATAAATTTCGATTTGTTATCCTACCTATTGATTTTGATTTTGAACTTTGGGAAACAGAAAATAAAATCTTTAAAGGACAATTTGATATTGTAATTCAATATAATGGAACAACCAAAGCACAAGTTATCAAATTAGATTCAATTCTGGTATAAATTACCATATAATCCACCACAATTATTATTCATGCAAACAAAGAGCATTCATCAATGGCTTGACGAATATTCCGAGAGCCACCAAAACAAAACAAATAAAGTCATTCATTGGATTTGCGTTCCTGCCATATTTTTTAGTATTATCTGTTTCTTATCATTGGTGCCAATTCCAGCAAATAATAACTTGGCTAGTTATGCATTGATATTTGTAGCTATTTTTTATGCAAGACTTTCACCTAAATTGGCATTTGGTATCATTTGCCTATATCTTATATTATATTGGTTTTCATTTCAACTAAGTAAACTATCATTTCCATTATGGCAATTAGCCACAGCTATTTTTGTTATGGCATGGATAATTCAATTTTACGGACATAAAATTGAAGGAAAGAAACCTTCATTTCTAAAAGATATTCAGTATTTGTTAATAGGTCCAGCTTGGCTTTTAGCCTATTTGTATAAAAAAATAGGAATTGCCTATTAATGTTTATGGGTAATAAATGTTTCCAGTGGAAATAACTACGGTACCAGCAGTAATCCAGCCACAATTACGAGAAATATTGCCAACACTATCAACGCCATTTGGTTCAATAATAGAATAACCTTGATAATCCCACGTATTGATACCGCATACATAATTTACCGTATAATCAAACTGAATTTTTTTACTAGTTGTGTTTTTAACGATTAAATTGACCGTACAATTTGGTATCCTATTTTCACATTGAGTTCCTTGATATGATTGCAATAATTGAGAGAACCTAAATAATGCTATTGTGGGACTGTTAGTTGCAGTATTTTTAGGGTCAACTATACTCACACTTCTAATTTGTTCAGGTAATAAATTTGGTTTGCAACTAGGTCCAACCACATCACTTTCACTTTTCACGCATGATGCCATTAAAAACAAAATAAACAGTGGCATTAGCAATAAGTACTTTTTCATCATCTTTCGTTGTTATTTTTGTTCAAAAGTATATCACTAATTTTAGTAATACGCTCCCTTAAAACAACGATTAAAGTGAATGCAAAGCCAATTCTGCACTCAATACAATTAAACATCAATTCACACAAAATAGCTACACTTTAAATAAAATCTCTCTTATCAATATACTATGTTAATTTATTGGTTTTCGAACTAGAAACTATACAAAAACAACAAATTGCAAATTTCATATATTTGGAAATAGGCAAAAGCAAGAAAATTTATTGTGCAAAAAGTCTAAATAGAAACAATTTCAATTTCCATAAGCCCTTTATTGGAGTGACTTTTAATCGTTTTTACGTTTTTAGTAACGTCAAAATAATTTCAAATTAACTATTATCGATTACGAGCAGAAGATAATAAATCTCAAATAGTAGAATAATAGAAGAACCTTTTGCTTAGCACAAAATCATGTGCACTACATTCTAATAATCCTACCATCCTCCATCTCTATGATGCGATGGGTGCGATTAGCAAATTCATTGTCATGAGTAACAATAAGAAGGGTTTGATTATACACATCCGAGAGCTCCTTAAAGATATCAAATACAATTTCAGTATTCTTTTTATCTAAATTACCCGTGGGCTCATCTCCCATAATTATTAAAGGATCGTTCACCATGGCACGGGCAATTGCAACCCTTTGTTTTTGCCCACCTGAAAGTTGGTTAGGAATTTTTAATGCCTCTTTTTCGATACCAAGAATTTTTAATTTTTGATAAGCTCTCTCCTCCACTTCCTTTTCAGAATACTTGCCAAGTTTCAGGCCTGGCAACATAACATTCCGCAATACATTGAATTCATTTAATAGATAATGAAACTGAAATACGAAACCAATTTTTTCATTTCTAACCCTTGCTAACTCTCCTTCTTTTTTGTCTCGCATACCTACGCCATCTATCCTCAAATCTCCTGTATAATCAGTATCCATGGTTGAGAGGATATAAAGCAATGTAGATTTGCCACAACCTGATTTACCAATAATTGAGGTAAACTCCCCTTTATTTAGAGAGAACGTAATTTCCTTTAGCACTTGAATAGTGCTAGGATCATGAAAATACTTTGATATGGTATTTGCCTGTAGTATGATTGATTCCATCTTATTTTCCTCTGATAATTACTACTGGATCTATTTTACTTGCCTTACGAGATGGAAAATATCCTGCTAAATAAGTAGTGACTAGTGAAAAAACAGCGCCTATGAAATAGAACTTTGGATTATAATTAATTGGAAAAGTTTTAATGGTAGGTAATGAAGCCGTATTAAATGGAACATTATCAATTATGTTTGACAGTCCAAAGCCAAGAAAAAGCCCCATACCCCCACCAAAAAAGCCTATACTTAACGCAATGGTAATGAAGATACGGTTCACATCATTTCCTGAGAATCCAGTAGCTTTTAAAATAGCAATGGAATCCATCTTTTCATAAATCATCATGTTTAGAATATTGTAGATACCAAATCCTGCTACAATTAACAGTGTAATTCCAACTGCATATGAAATAAGTGTGCGAATAGAGCTGCCTGTTTCAAACTGTGAATTGGCAGTTTGTATATCAACAGCTTCTATGTCAAATAAATTGGCGTATTCTTTTGCCATTTTAGGTGCCCAAGCAATGTCTTTCAACTTTACTTGAATATCCGTTATATAATTCTTTGATTCACCTAATAACTTCTGAGCCGTGCTAATAGAGGCATAACTTTGGACTTTATCAACTTCTTGAATACCGGATTGAAAGTATCCAACCACTTTAAGTTGCATACGCTCTCCTTTACTAGTGGTAACTTGCACCACATCTCCAATGTTGGCCAACATTTTCTCAGCAGCGCCTTTACCTAAAATAATACTATTTGGTATATTTTTCAAATCTATATAATTACCGGCAGTCACATAATCTTTGAATTTAAATAAGCGTGCCTCTTCATCTACATTAACGCCATTAATAACCCCTGTTAAATCTATATCGCCCACATTGTAAAAAACTTGTGCTACAATTTTGGGAGCATAACCTAAAACACGGTCATCATTATCTAAAGCCTTGATCATGGCAGGACAATTATGAATTTGAGCCCTTTCATTTTTAGGCTTTACAGATCGAATAAAATTGTAATGACCTTTATACTCTTTTGATAAATCAATGGGTTGATTCTTGGATGCTTGAATTTCGTTATATAAACGAATATGAGGTGTACGGTTCACTATTAAACCATCTAACATATCATTTAAACCAGACATAAAACTGAGCAAAGCAATAAACATAGTGATACTAAATGTTACACCAATGGCAGCTACAAGGGTTTGCTTCCATCTGGCCACAAGCAAGGATACCGCGATAGAATTTATTAATTTAAAATTCATTCTATAGGTTTTAATAATTCCTCTTCAGCACTAATACCAGATACTATTTCAATTTTTTGAAAATCTCTCAATCCAGTTTTGACAATAACTTTTTGTCCATCGCCTTTAATTACCAATGAATCATTTATCAAATAGTTTCTCGGTATTAATATAGCTTGCTTTTTGCTTTGTAAAATGATGTTGGCCTCAAAGGTAACATTTGGATAAATCGTTTGTGGCCTTTGCACAAATTCAGCTTCCACTAAAAATGTTTTGCTACGCTCATTCATAATTGGATATATTTTAGAAACAATGGCTTCAAACACCTGTCCCTTATAACTATCCATATTCACTAAAACTTTTAAGCCTTTTTGTACTTTAAAAATATCATACTCATCCACCTGCATTTCTAATATAAAATGCTCTCTATTTCCTAACACAGCCAAAGGGGTTTGCAGTCCTACTTGTTCACCTTTTTCTTTTAATAAATCATAAACCACACCATCTATTTCACTTTTCAAAGTATAATCACTTTCAAGTTTACTTGATATAAGTAAATTATTCTTTGATTGAGACGAGCTAAAATCAAGTTGACGTTTTAAATCTTGGTACCTTACCTTAGCGGAATAGTATGACGTTTTGGAGTTTTGAAAAGCCAATTCTCTTTGCTCTAAATCTACTTTGCTACCCACTTGCTGTTGCCATAAAGCCAATTGACGAAAATAAAGAGCAGAATCATTTTTCAATTTACTTGAAGCCAAATCTATTAATAATTTAGCTTCGTTTAATCTATCTTGGTTGGTACTAAAATCTGAGAAACGAGCCGATAATTCAGCATTCTCTTTCCCTAGCCTTTGTGCAACATTTGATAACGATAATATTGGTGTACCCACATTCACCGAATCTCCTTCAGAAACAAAAATATTTTCAATGATTCCATTAACAGTGGCAAAGGCTTGATATTGATTTTTACTTTTAATAATACCAGAAGCATAGACAGACTCTGAGATATCAGACACTACAGGCTTCGTTTTTTCAACTTTTTGTTTGCATGAAACTATTAAAAGTATGGCAATTAAGAAATATAAACTTGACTTAGGCATAGGGCAAAATTATAATATACCATTCGCAATTTATGGTTTATTTTGATGATAAAAATAGGTAAATCAAAACAAGGTCAATAACTTGCATAGTAAAGGATTGACCTTGCCATTCAAAATTTAAGAAGTTAATTACATAGTATGGCATAAATCTGGTCCTTGATATGAACTCTTTTATGTCGTAACTCGTTTAGGAACTCATCACTGTGTACTTCAACATTCGACTCAATTCGATATATTTGATTGTTTACATCATGGTGTTGGTCAAATAAACCTTTGAAGTGTTTATTACTCATTTTAAGGTCAGTAATTTTTTGTTCAAATTGAGGAAATTCGTGTCTCAAATCGTGCTTTTCCATATCTTATTTTAATTTAGTTGAACAAAGTTAGTCCAATAAATTTTGACATTATATGACAAATAACTCCCGAAAACATGATAGAGATAATGATTTTAGTCGAAACATGCATTGGACATCTATACAAAAAAAACACTACTCCATAAAATACCCTCTAGTATAAATTAGTGGTTTGGTAACTAGTGAGAAATATTCTCAAATGCAATAATATATTTAACCAAAATTGAAATGTTAATTTCACTTGAAAAGTTGATCTATTATGGCCTGCTATTGTAATTTCGCATTTTCGAGTTTTGAAATACCTAAATAGCTTCTTTATGAGGCTTCTATAAATAAGCTATGTCTACTTGGCATTAAAAAATCAAAACTTCCCAAGCTTTATAGCAATTTCCATCTTAAGCCTGCGGTATTTCCATAACAACCAATACTTTTTAGAATAATGCTCTTGCACCCTTAATTTATCTAAATAATGCTCTCTTTTCAATGCATTGCTCTTACTAGCATTATGAACTCGATAGCTTGCGAAATGGCTATATAAAAATAAGAAATTACCTTGTTTAAGGAGATATAATAATAATTCGTAATCGAAGGCTAGCGGGTAGTTTTCATCAAGTACATAGGTTCTGTTTATTTTACGTACATTAAAGAAGCAAGCTGGTTGATATATGGCAGGTAACATCCCTTTTTTCAACAATTCATCATAGTGTAAGTTTCCACCTTTTGGTTTGGATATTTCTTTACCTTTGGAATCGATGGTGCTACATAAACCATAATAAACAGTATAGTCAGGATTTACATCGTAGGCCCTTAGCAAGGCATCAACAGCTCCTGGTTGAAGAATATCATCTGAATTCAAAAAGGCTACCAAGTCGCCTTTAGCCATCTGAAATGCTTTGTTTATAGCCTTAACTTGCCCACCATCTGGCTTGCTTTGCCAATAAACCAATCGATCCTCATATTTCTTGATTATTTCAAGTGACCCATCATTACTACCACCATCCATAATAATATATTCAATATTTTTATAGGTTTGGTTTAGAACCGAAAGAATAGTCTGTTCTAAATAATGGGCCTGATTAAATGACGGGGTAATAATCGTTACAAGCATCGTGCTTTTGTTTTCCTATTTAGGCAAATATAAGTTCAAAGATTTAATTACAACAAGCCTTTATCGGCTTTATCAGCAAGTACTTGATATTTTGGATTTAAACTTGGGTGCCAATGATGCAAAAGGCCGCTTTCTCTGTTTCTTATCACATAGTTTCCGGCTTTGTAAAATTTCATCCAAAGGTCATCGTCTTCTTGTCCCCATTTTTTAAATGATTCGTCCAATCCACCAATTTCCTCAAAATATTTTCTTTTACATGATAAAATACCTTTTCCTCCCCATTGCATCCATTCACCATGGTTCGTGGCAAATACATTGGGTTTATTTTTATACAAGTAAAAAACAATTGGAAACCATACCAATTTACCTAAAGTATACTTATTGCATTTGATAACTAAGTCAGTTGGCAGAGAGAAATCAGCATCGCAAATGAAAAGTATTTTATTTTTAGATTGTCTTATTGCTTTATTAAAAGTATGGGATCTAGTGAATGGTATATTTTCGCTTTTAAAAACCAAATTACCTTTCCAAATTTTTTTCACTTCATTTTCAAAATTTTGTACATCATCACTATGGCAATCGAATACTGATAATTCAATCAAATCAGATTGATATACTAAATTTAAGCTGGGGAGAAAATATGTAAGGAATAACTCACTCCTATTATAAATACCCACACAAACCGATATAGGTTTGGCTTTTATTAATGGGAAAAACCTAAAACATAAATAAGATAATATTCCAACGATATCCTGCCATAAACTTAAGTACCCAAACTTGCGCTGAGGTGATTTAAAAACAAACCAAAGTGCAAATTTTATATATCTGTATATCTTGTTCAATACAATATTATTGTAGCAATCCGAAACGCAATTTCACATTGGTTAGAGGGTTTTGAATATCCAATTGTTTGGCTGATTCATCATCAATTTGAATGATAATATCATTCATAGAGGAATCTCTCAAAACACCCGTTGTAGTAAAAAATCTTTTCTTAAAATTATCATCATTTTCAATCATTATTAAGGTACCAACAGGAGCTGTTTTATGGAGAATACCTTTTATTTTCGCATCTGCTGAGTAAAGGCATAAGCCTTGTTCATAAACGTCTTCCACTAAGGATGAATTATCATTTGCTTTCATGGTTTTAACTTGTTCTGCATTAGCGCTGTTTAAAGCAAAATAGGGCTTGCGAGCTCTTTTTGCATTTACAATTAATTCTAAACCTTCTCTAACTCTATAATCATAAAGACCATTCCAATTGACAATATCTGATGTTGTTACATTGTACTTTTTAGCTATCGACTCAATTGTTTCACCTTTCATTACAGGGTGCGTATATCCCTCACTGGTGCTTCCTCCACCGTTTGCATGAACTTCTGCTATGGCTAAAATTTTAGCTTCCGCTTCCGCTTTCTTTTTCAACTTGGACATATCTTCCTCTGTCAAATAAATTTTATCACCCCACGTATAGCGGGAAGAATCATTGATATTGGATACCTTAGGAGTATTGGTCACAATACTTGAGGCGGCTGCGGATTTAGTTTCTTGTTTCTCCTTATTTGAAATTTCTTTATTATTTTCGACAATCAATCTAGATAATTGATTTTCATTTACTGGAATTTTAACAGACTGTTTGTTTCTTAGTTTTGTGCTAGTAAGATTATTAGCATCCTTTATCTTTTTTGCTGATACAGAATATCTATCAGCGAGCATTTCTATAGTTTCAGAAGAACTAGTAGTAGTATGAATGATATACTTTTTGTTGTTAATAGTTTTTACAACTAATTTATAATCATCTGAATTCACTGCGGTTGATACAATTGGCGTTGG
>CANHJJ010000012.1 GCA_947460565.1 Bacteroidota bacterium | reverse complement strand
GTTATATAGAGATGGCCAAGAACAAGCCATATTTATCAATGGCGATAAAGACGGTCAGTTTGATGCAGGCGATTTTATTGAATTTTATGCTGACAAAAATGATGGGAAACTAGATACTGAATTGTATCGAAGTGCGGCAGACCAAGCACACAACTTTTATAGTTTATACACAGATACGGCCTATTATTTCTTGACTATTCTGCCAGCAAGCAGCCCAATAATTGTTGCAAGATTAGGTGAATTGAATGATACAAATTATGCAGCATACATACCAGAGCCTTATTTTAGCTACAGTCAAAACATAGTACTCAAAGATTTTTATTACAGAGGTGGCTTCATACCCTCATACCCTGATCCCTATTATTTAAGCCCTTATTTGGATGGTGAAGGTTGGGTGGGTTCATTGATAAATGCAGGTGAGAGCAGAGAGTTTATTTTCAATACGCCATTTGCCACAGCATCGGGTTTTAGTCCAAGTTATGAGTGTAAGGTTTTTGGCAATAGCAATGCAAACTTGAACGCTAATTTGGTAAATCACCATTTGCGAATCAGCGTGGCTGCAGATGCTGGAAATTATACCAATATAAAAGACTCGAGTTTTGTGGGATATGGCATTAATACATTTAGCAATATGCTTTCTAATTCATTTATTGGAAACAACAGCACCCGCTTTCGATTTGATGTGTTAAATGATTTAGGTGTAGCCAGTGATATACAAGCGGTATCCTATATCAAACTGCAATATGCAAGGCTATTTAATTTGGGTAATCAATCCATTTTAAGATTTAGGCACAATGCCATTCAATCAGGAATGAGGTCCTATTTAAAATTTGATTCTTATGCTTCGGGATTTCAAAATCCTATTCTATATGATTTAAATACATCACATAGAATTCAAGCCACCTTGAAGAATGGAAACGAAATTCATGCTTTATTGAACAACGATGGAAAGCCTCATGAAATCTATCTTTGCGACTCTTTGGATGTTATGGCAATTGCGGCTTTGCAGCCTATCAATTTTGTTTCAATAGATCCAAATAATAATTATGAATTTTTGATTGTATCGAATGAGAAGTTGGCTGCTGCTGCCAATCGATACAAACAATACAGGTCGAGCAAATACAATACCTTGTTGGTAAATAGTAATCAATTATATGATTTGTATTTTTATGGATATCCTCACCCACTGGCTGTAAGAAGGTTTTGCAATCATCTTTTAACTAAGCAACTCATCAAACCTTCATTTCTTTTGTTATTAGGTAGAGGTTACCAAAACAGCTTAACCCGTTTACCCAATACCAATGAGTATTTTGCTAACAACCTTGTACCATCCATAGGCGAGCCTGCAAGCGATAATATGTTTACTGCAGGATTGGCGGGAAGCACTAAAGAACCTGCCATTGCCACAGGACGTATAGCAGCTTCAAGCAATGAGGAAGCAGAAAATTATTTGGATAAATTAATTTATTACGAAACCTCATCAGATAGTATTCAAGCATGGCGCAAGCAGGTTTTACATTTGAGTGGTGGCAGCGATGCAGGTCAACAAGCCATTTTTAAATCGCAATTAGCTGCAAAAGGCAATACCATCAGTAGAAAATATTTTGGTGCAAATGTGAGTTCATACAATAAAAATTCAACCTTGCCTACACAAAGTAATTTGAAACAAACCCTCATTGATGAAATAAACAGTGGTAAGTCTTTGGTAACCTTTTTAGGTCATGGTTCGCTAACGATACTTGATTTGGATTTTGGTAGCATTCGTGATTTGAACAACCGAAACCGTTACCCATTTTTTTACTTCAATGGCTGTAATATTGGCAATGCCAATGATATCGACCCAGGTGGAACGGGTCAAGTGTATGGCAAAGATTATATCTGCGCCAAAGACAAAGGGGCTATTGGTTGGTTGGCACATTCTAATTTCACTTTTGATGGCAACCTATATACCCAGTTAGATGCTGTATATAAAAAGCTATGCTTTGATGCCTATGCAAAACCTATTGGACAAATATTGCAAGAAGCTTTCAGAAGCATCAATTCTACAGATGATTATACTACTTCACATGATTTGCAATTGTTACTTCAAGGTGACCCTGCACTTAAAATATATAGCCCCTTATTGCCTGATTATACAGTAGCAAATAGTGATTTGTTTTTATCTGCTGGAGCTTCTGCACAAAGCGATTCTTTTGCTTTAAATGTGCTTATAACAAACTTAGGTAGAACAACTGAAGACAGTATTGAAGTGTATCTTACTCAAACTTTAGCAGATGCAAAGAAAAGGGAATTACCTATGGTGAAGGTATTAACTCCATACTATAAAGACACTATACAAATATGGATTAAAGGGTCTGACAAGGATTTGGTAGGTAACAACACTTTTGAATTATGGCTTGATAAAAACAACCGTTTAGTTGAATCTCGAAAGCAAAACAACAGCGCGAGTTTAAGTGTGTTTATTCCAGGCACTGGATTGACTAATTTACTTCCATCCAACTATGCCATTGTAAATTCAGGCGCTGTTAAACTCATCGCTCAAAACAATTATTTATTTGCAAACAACAGTGAGTATATTTTTGAGGTAGATACAAGTATTCAATTCAACCCTGTAAGTTCTTTTTACCAAACATCAGGTATTGTCACAGCGCAGTCATTAGCTACTTGGCAATTGAATTTGAATGCTAAAGATTCTCAAGTATACTTTTGGAGAAGCCGATTAAACCTACCTGAAAGCCAAGGAGGACAATGGAATATGAGTAGTTTCACTTACCTGAAAAATGGAGGAGGAGGTTTGCGTCAAAGTAATTTCGATCAATACAAAAATTGGTCATCAAGCGAATTGATGATGCAAAATCCAATCACCAGACAGCTTGAATTTGCTGATGATGAAAAGCAAATTGGTATATATGTTCGCAGATGGAACACAGCATTAAATTCATTTACCTCACCTTACTTTTTAAATGCCCAAGTCTTTAAATGTTTGAATGAAGGCGTTGTTGCAACAGTATTTAACAAATACAAAGCCGATGAAAGCACAGAGCTTCCCAACTATCCTTTTCAATGTCAAAATATTATTGATAACAAAAATGGTGTGAATGATGTCTCGCTTCGCTATTATACTTTCAATACCAATAACCCGCAAGGACAAAGTGATTTAAAAGCCTTTATTGATTCGGTGGGAGAGGGTTATTATGTGGGTATGTTCTCCAGGTTGAATTCAAATCCAGCCAATTGGAGCCAAGAGCTAAGGGATGCATTTAAGAAATTTGGTACCATAAAAATTCCAGCCATAGGAAGTAACAATACCGCTTGGGCCATGGTGGGTAAAAAAGGTGCTAATACGGGAACTGCCTTTGAAGATACAATTTACAACGACAAGTCTGGAATACCTGATACTGCCTTGGCCGATCAAGTTAGGTTTACGGCAAATATTGTTGGCAAATGGTTTACAGGCAATTTTACAACCACTCCGATTGGTCCCGCTAATGTATGGCAATCTTTAAGTTTTCAGATGAACAATACAGATGTATTGCCATCAGGGAGGTATTGGTTTGATGTGATTGGTATCAACAAGAACGGACAAGAGACAAGCTTGGCCAGCAATGTGAATACTTCGAATTATAACCTATCCAATATTGATGCTACTCAATATCCTTACCTGAAAATTAGGGCAAATTATGTAGATAGTACATTCAGAACACCTCATCAGTTCGGCTTTCTGCAGGTAAATTATTCATTGGCATCTGAAGCCATGTTAGACCCATCATCACAGTTTAGTTTTTATAATGATAAGCTCTCTCAAGGTGATAGTCTAAGTATTAAAATATTGGCAAGAAACCTTTCAAACACACCATATGATTCATCTATTGTAGATTTCTCCATAGCTGATGAAAGTAGGCTTTTAAAGTATAAGCAGCAGATAAAAATAAAGAATTTGTTGGCTTATGATTCTGTTTTAATTGAAAAGAAAATGCCCACCGATATCCTTTCTGGATTGAATACTTTGACACTGAAGTTGAATGCAGATGAAGGCGTGAAAGAGCAAAGCTTTATTAATAACACCCTTTCAAAAACGTTCACGGTTCAAACAGATAAAACCAATCCATATTTAGAGGTGACTTTTGATGGTTCAAGAATTGCCAATGAAGACATTGTTTCTCCTAGTCCAACAATCAGAATTGTATCTATCGATAACAATGTTTTTAAACTTCAAAATGACACTTCAACTTTTAGTTTGTACCTGCGCACTCCTCAAAATTTTAATTACGAGCGCATCAATTTAAATAGCCTCGATTTGAAATTTATTCCAGCCACAAGTACCGATAATAAAGCTGTTTTGGAATATAGACCTCAGAAGTTATCTGATGGGGTATATGGCCTAAAGGTGATGAGCAAAGATGCAAGCGGCAATGCATCTGGAGCCAATGAATACGCGATAGACTTTAATGTAATAAGCAAAAGCAGTATTAGTTATTTTTATCCATATCCAAATCCTTGTACCACAAACATGCGATTTGTTTATACGCTTACAGGAGATAAGATACCAGATGATTTGTTAATTCGCATAACTACCATAACCGGAAAGGTTGTGAGAGAGGTTAGCAAACAAGAATTTGGAACTATGCGCATAGGAAACAATATCTCTGATTTTGCATGGGACGGAACTGATATGTATGGCGATAGGTTAGCAAATGGGGTGTATTTATACCAAGTATTAAGCAAAATAAATGGAGCAGATATTGAACGTAGACTCAATACCAAAGTGAAGGATGAGAACAAATTCTTTGTTGAGAATACGGGTAAGATTTATTTGATGAGATAGACCATAGGTTCGAATCGGTTTTTGCTTGTCATGATCAGTGGTATTGATTATCTTTTTAGTAATCTAATTGTTTCTCATTTTCCTTTTGAGGCATCAAAAGGAAACAAAAATGCTAATATCAATATACTCATTATCCCACACAGACCCTTCGGCTCGGCCAAAGGTGACAGCCCACGCAAAGCGAAAATCTGATTCGCTTTTTGAATACATTCTAAAGCTATACATTAAATGTCAGTCATGTCACGCTAAGCGGGTTTGTTTTGTTGGAAATTAAACTGATCGGAGTCGAAGTATCAAGAAAAACGAAAGCTACAACATTATCAATATCGTTTTGGAGCTTTGCCTAATGCCGTTTGAAACCATTGATTAACGATTTACTCCTAACAGTCATACAATTTTTAATGGACTTTTGCAAAGAAAAATAAAGTCTTTTGCTAAGCGACCTTGTTTGCAAAAGCTTTGGTGTCTGCGAGCATTTGGCAAAGCTGCTGCTACATATTGTAGGGTGCAGCATATTTAGTTTAAATACAGCTTAAATGTCTGCCGATAAAAAATATTTTTTTAGGAAACCCATTGCTTAACTTTCTTGAATGTAAATGTTGTAGCGAAATTTAGTCCAGTTAAAATTACAAAAACTAGAATAATCATTATTACGAATTCAAACACAGTTGTCATTACATTTGGATTCCTTGGGTCGCTGTCAACCCAAAAACCAAATGCACATAAACATATTGAAATTACCAAGATTGTCAAAAGAGTAATTTTGTATTTCATAATTTTAGTTTTGTTTCTAACGTGTATGTAATAATAATATTGTCCATTGACAACGTAAATATTTTCTTGGAGTATTGTCAGCCCCTATTTGTGGTAACTTTCATTAAGATTTAATACAAAAAAGGCTGAAACTTTCGTTCCAGCCTTTCTTTATAATGTTTGAAGTAAATTATTTTACTCTTTCTACGTAGTCACCTGTACGGGTATCTACCTTCACTTTATCACCTACATTCACAAACAATGGAACCATTACTTGAGCGCCATTGTCTAATGTTGCTGGCTTCAATGTGTTGGTAGCAGTATCGCCTTTTACACCTGGTTCTGCATAAGTGATTTCTAAAATAACGAATGTTGGAGCTTCTGCGCCAATAGCCACATCACCTTCAAACGAAAGTTTAAGCATCATTTCTTCCTTCAAGAATTTAGCAGCATCACCCACCAATGATTCTTCGATATATACTTGGTCAAAAGTTTCAGGGTCCATCACCACTAGGCTAGTTCCGTCTTTATACAAGTATTGCATTTCTTTAAATTCAACACGAATCATCTCAACACTTTCGCCTGCTCTGAAGCGGTGCTCCATTTGTTTCCCAGTTTTAACATTACGAAGCACCACTTGGTAGAAAGCACGTAGGTTTCCAGGGGTACGGTGTTGGTATTCCATTACCTGACATAGTTCGTTATTATGTTTAATAAATGCACCTTTAAATAAGTCACCGGTATTTGCCATAATCTGTTTTTGTTGTTTTGTTTATCTAATTTTTCGGATGGCGAAAATAGGTTTTAGCCATCAAGCTACAAAGTTTTCTGTGAATTTGGTATAATATAATGCTTTTAGATTTGCGCAATCACCTTTAACTCAATGCCAATTGGGGTAGGCAGACAGTTAATTTCAAGGGTCGTACGACAAGGAGGATTTTCTTTAAAATACTCAGCCCAAATCTTATTATAGATTGGGAAATCGTCTTTCATATTGGTTAAGAAAACCGTTACATCAATGATTTTATCCCAGCTGCTTCCTGCATCTTCCAGTATATAACGGATGTTTTGAAACACCGAATGGCACTGCTTGGCTATATCATACGAAACAATTTTACCATTGTCGTCAAGTTCAACTCCAGGGATGATTTTAGTGCCCTTCTCACGCGGGCCTACGCCTGATAAAAACAATAAGTCGCCAACCCTTTTTGCATGCGGGTATAGGCCAACAGGTTCAGGAGCTTTAGATGAGTGTATGTCTTGCATGATAGTTTTTTTTGATGTTTGTTAGTTGATAGGATTTAAATGTATAAATCAAGAACTTTTCTAAATTCTAAATTCTTAATTCTTAATTTTCAATTCCTAATTCCTAATTCTAAATTGTTAATTCCAAATTATTCCTAGTATCCAAATATCTCTTTCAGTTTTCCTTCCAAGGCTTCACCTCTTAATTTGGTTCCTAAAATCTTACCTTCTTTGTCTAATAAAACGGTAAAAGGAATGCCTTCAATGCTATATTGTTTTACCACGGCTGAGTTCCATTTCATCAAATCACTCACATGTGTCCACAATAGCTTATCATCATTGATGGCTTTGGTCCATGCATCGCGGTTATCATCCAAACTCACACTGAAAATTTCAAATCCTTTGGCTTTGTATTTATTGTAAAGCTTGACCACATTTGGGTTTTCCTCACGACAAGGACGACACCAACTGGCCCAAAAATCCACCAATACATATTTGCCCCTTAAAGATGACATGGCTATTTGCTTACCAAAAGGGTCGCTCAAAACAATGTCTGGAGCCTCTGAACCAATGGCAGTTTTAGCTAAATCTTGCACACGCGTATGCAAAGCAGTGGCGTATTTAGAGGCAGAGAATTTAGGATATAGTTTGTTGTCTATTTCTTTAAATAATTCAAAATCGGCTTCAGGCATCAAGAAACTGGTAGCAAAATAAGGCACCATGGAGTTTTGTAAACTTAAAATGTATTCTTTTATAGCTGCTTTGTTGGCAGTTGTCAAACTATCAAATTGCTTTCTAATTTGTTCTTGTACTTCAACAGGAGGAACTTGCTCACCATACATGGCATATTTTTCCTCAAGCTTACGCATTTCAGCATAAGACGCATTGTTAATCAAGAAAAGTTTTTGCAGTTCAACATTTTCTTCAGAGCCTTTAACGGTATAGTTTTCTACCTTATCAGCATCTATATCCAATTGAATATTGCTGGTAGAATCTATCACCACTATCACATCGCCTTTTGGCAAACGAATGGTACAAAAAGTTTTTTCAGGAATGCTTCCATTTAATTCAAAGCTACCATCAGGGGCAATGTTTGAAGAGTCAAGGAACACAAGGCCTGTAGCCGTTATTTCTTGAATACTGATACTGCCAGTGGTGTTTTTTATTTTTCCACTAAGCTTAAATCCGTTTTGCTTTTCGCTGCTCTTATCTCCTGAGCCACAAGAAGCAATCAGGATAACAAGGCTAAGTATGCTTATTATTTTTTTCATTTCTATTTTTTGTCTAAGGTTTCTTTTAACAAAGCACTGGCCACTTTAGGGTCTGCTTTGCCCTTACTTGCTTTCATTACTTCTCCCATAAAAAGGCCTATTAAGCTTACTTTACCCGCTTTGTATTCTGCTATTTTCTCCGGGAATTTGGCAATGGCAACATCAATCCATACTTGCAACTCGTCTGAATTACTTTCTTGCAATAAGTTTAGGCTCTCGGCAATGCTCAAAACTGAACTGCTTGGAGATTCTATCAATGCAGGGAATATCTTTTGTTGTGCAGCACTGTGACTCACTTTTCCTTCATCAATCAAAGCAATGATTTCAGCTATTTGAGCCGGTTTTATAATGAACTGTTTGATATGTAAAGCTTGCTCGTTCAAATACGATCGTATATTCACCATCACCCAATTGGCAGCCGATTTGGTGTTTTTTGTGTGAGATAACACCTCTTCAAAATAGTTAGCTGTGTCTTTATCATCAATCAACACATTGGCATCATATTCATTCAAACCAAATTGTTTGGTATATTTTTCAAACAAGGCCTTTGGTAATTCGGGCATCAATTGTTTGATATTGTCAATATACACAGGAGTGATGCGCAATGGTGGCAAATCTGGTTCAGGAAAATACCTATAATCACTTGCTCCTTCTTTGCTACGCATAGCAGCTGTAGTGCCTTTCAATGCATCAAAAGTGCGGGTTTCCATGCGCAAGGTTTCACCTGCTTCAAGGGCTTCAATCTGACGTTTTATTTCGTGGTCAATGGCTCTTTGTACATTTCTGAAAGAATTCATGTTTTTCACTTCCACCTTCGTTCCAAATTTGTCAGCACCTTTTATCATTACTGAGATATTGGCATCGCAACGTAGACTTCCTTCTTCCATGTTGCCATCACAAATCTCAAGGTATTTCAATAGTTTTTTGATTTCAGTTAGATATAAGTAAGCCTCTTCTCCACTCCTGATGTCAGGTTCAGATACTATCTCAATTAGTGGTACACCTGCACGATTTAAGTCGATAAGAGTATCATACAAATCTTGGTCATGCATACTTTTACCTGCGTCTTCCTCCATGTGAATGCGGGTAATGCCAATTTTCTTTTCATTACCATCTTTGGTTTTTATCTCTAAATAACCATTGGTGCAAATAGGGGTTTTATCTTGGGTAATTTGGTATCCTTTAGGTAAATCGCCATAAAAGTAATTTTTACGGGCATAGTATTGGTATTCTGCAATGTGGCAATGAGTGGCCAATCCCATTTTTATGGCATAATTGACCACTTCTTTGTTGTGTTTTGGCAAGGTGCCAGGGTGGCCAAGGCTTATAGGCCCAATGATGGTATTAGGGTCTGAACCATAGTCGTATGCATCTGAGCAATATGCCTTACTTTTGGTAAGCATTTGCGCATGCACCTCAAGGCCAATAACGGCTTGATATTTCGAATAATCTATTGAATTTTCACTCATAAAATGAGTTGCAATTTAGCTTTAATATTTTAATTAGAAAAAGCAATTACCAACTCCCTGAAGGATATGATTGTGAATAGGTTTAGTATTTTTATGCATGAATAATACGGGCATTGGCTGCATCGTCCCCCTGACCCCCCTTTCCCAATGCATCGTGAGAGGAATGCCAGCACAAATAGCCGATTTCCTTCTCACTACAAAAGCATATTGGCCAAATTTGCTAATTCACTTCTTTCACCTTTCTCAAGGGTAATATGGGCATATAGCGGATTGTCTCTTAACTTGTCTATCAAGTATGACAAGCCATTGGATTGCGAATCAAGATAAGGGGTGTCTATTTGGAAAATATCCCCAGTAAACACAATCTTAGTGCCTTCTCCCGCTCTGGTGATAATGGTCTTCACCTCAAGAGGGGTAAGGTTTTGCGCCTCGTCTATGATAAACATAATATTCGACAAACTCCTTCCTCTGATATAGGCAAGTGGTGTCACCATCAGTTTCTCTTGGTTCACCATGTCGGTTATCTTTTGGTATTCCTTATCGCTCTCTTTCCATTGGTTTTGCACCAGTTTTAAGTTGTCCCAAAGAGGTTCCATGTAAGGGTTAATCTTCGATTTTACATCACCCGGCAAAAAGCCTATATCTCTATTGTTTAGTGGGATGATAGGGCGGGCAAGGTATATTTGACGGTAGTTTGATTTTTGCTCCATGGCCGATGCCAAGGCCAACAAGGTTTTTCCGGTACCTGCCACACCTTGAATCGTAACTAAAGATATGTTTGGATTTAATACCGCATGCATGGCAAAAGATTGCTCGGCATTGCGCGGTTTGATGCCATAGGCACTCACTTTGTTGACACGCT
Organism: Bacteroidota bacterium; assembly: GCA_947460565.1. Lineage (GTDB taxonomy): Bacteria > Bacteroidota > Bacteroidia > UKL13-3 > UKL13-3 > RGVD01. The sequence continues at coordinate 7,953 of CANHJJ010000012.1, read as the reverse complement.
CTAAACTTTCGTTTTGCGAATTGTAGAAACACAAAACCGAATTCTTATCATTTTTCAATACAAAATATTGGTTGGCATAAGGCTTTTGTTTGAGCACGAAATCATAGCTTACAAAGCCTTTGGCATATATTTCATCAATCACAGATGCTTTTACTTTTTCAATCACCCTATGGCCTGTGTGCAATGAGTCAAGGTTTTTTACTTTTCCTGTTTCATAATCTTCTGCATGTAGGTCTAGCGATTTGGCTTTAAGCCTAAGGTTTACATCCTTGGTCACCATGATTACCTTGCGATCAGGGTGCTGTTGTTTCATAGCCAAAGCAGCATTCAATATGCGATGATCGGGTTTTCTTTCTCCAAAAATTACCTGTGCATCTATATTGCTTTTTTCGTGCATGATTACTTTAAATCTACCACGTGTAGGACCATTGATATTAATCCATTCGGATAGGGTGTATTCACCCGACAGTTTATCTAAAAAACGAATGAAACCACGGGCTTCAAAGTTGAGGGTATCGTTTCCTTTTTTAAAATTGTCAAGCTCTTCTAAAACCGTGATGGGAATGGCTACATCGTGTTCTTGAAAATTTTTAATGGCATTGTGGTCATATAGAATAACCGATGTGTCGAGTACGAAAATCTTTTTTTCTTCTTTCACTTTCGCCTTTACTCTTGGCTTGCTTACTTTTTTTGCTGCAACTTTCTTAGCCATATCTTTACTGGGTTTTAGTTAAAATCAAATATGATTAATTGCGACATCTGTTTGTATTTTACTTTTAAACAGATGTGGATTAAAACAATTACTTAGCGTTGGCTAGCCAAATCTGGTCTTACGTAATTGAATTGTTCGAAGCGATTAACATGCGATTGGCTTTTAAATTATAAATTATAGGTATTTTCAAATCTTTATTTTATGCAGTATTGAATGATTTAATTAAATCTTAGGATTGTTTAGGTTAGTTATTAACCTATTAAAAGCACAACAATCTATAGGATTATATGTTAAGCTGTTACAAAATGGTTTTATAATGAAAGAGAATTAATAATTCTCTAAAAAAAATAATAAATAGGAATGTAGGTTTTCAATCGCCCGTTTTTGAATAAACTTCATTTCATTATCAATTTTTAGAGTTTGTTGTTAAATGTATAATTATTAAGACTATAAATTTGACAAATTGGCGCAGAATGAAGAAAAAGATGACAATTTGACAAATAAAAATATTTTTTAATATTTTTAAAACTTTTCTAAAATATGATAGTTTATCATGATGTAAAACATTAAAAAATATATGGAACACTTAAAAATTGCAAGCGACAACTATGTTGCATTCACGTTCTTTATCGGAACAATGGCCATGATGGCCGCATCTGTTTTTTTCTTTTTTGAATTAAACAACACTTCACAAAAATGGAGAACTTCGGTTCTTGTTTCTGGATTAATTACCTTCATTGCAGCAGTTCATTACTACTACATGAGAGGTTACAATTTAGAAACTGGAGATTCTCCTACATTCTTTCGTTACGTTGATTGGATCTTAACTGTTCCATTAATGTGTGTAGAATTTTATTTAATTACCAAAAAAGCAGGTGCTAAGATTGGTTTGTTATGGAAGTTGATTTTTGCATCTTTAGTGATGTTAGTTACCGGTTATTTCGGAGAAACAATTGACAGAGGTAATAGCGTGCTTTGGGGTGTAATCTCTGGTGCTGCTTATTTCTACATTGCTTACCTAATTTGGTTTGGCGAAGTAGCTCAATTGGCTCAAACAGCTGGTCCACAGGTTGCTAAAGCAACAAGAGTTTTGGCTTGGTTTGTACTTGTAGGTTGGGCAATTTACCCATTGGGTTACATACTAGGAACTCCAGGTGGTTTATTCGGTATTCAATTGGTAAGCGATCCAGCTGCTGCTAGTCATGCAATGGATATTGTTTACAACATCGCTGATGCTATAAACAAAATTGGTTTTGGTCTAGTTATTTACGCTTTAAGTAGAAATTCAGAAGACTAACAATTTTACTTTTTAATTGAAAGGGAAGGTAATTTACAAATTTATCTTCCCTTTTTTATTAGGTTCCAACAATAATAATTTCAATAAAATTTGTGTTAAAAGAATTATCAAATAAGTTTGATTTTTTGTTTGTAGGACTAGGTGCCTCCAATTGCTTATTAATTTTAAGACTTCACGAAAATGGAATACTTAATGATAAAACTTTTGCCGTAATTGAACCAAATAGTAAAAGTATAAATGACAAGACTTTTTGTTTTTGGGCCACTGAAGAAGAACTCTTGAGGCTAAAGTTAAATACGCTTGTAAGCAAAAGTTGGGATTGTTTAGAAATTGGAGGAATTGCTAAACAAGTAATTAATCCACTTAGATATTATTATGTAAAATCTATTGATTTATATAATATTACCAAAGATGTGTTGAATGATTATCAATTTAGATTATATGATTCTCAATTAACAGAAAACCCAAAAATTACAAATAATACATTTGAAATTAATTTAAAGAGTGAAATTATATTCGCTAATAAAGTTTTTGATAGTCGCCCGCCCAATTATTTATTACCTAAAAAACACCAAAGTCATTTATTCCAATCTTTTTATGGTTGGAAAATTAAAACTCCAAACCAATTTTTCGATATAGATTCCATTATGATGATGGATTTTAGGATACAGCAAAATAATGCCACACAATTTATTTATATACTTCCTTTTGATCGTGATTATGCATTGGTTGAAGTTACTAGATTCGGGAATTCCATTATGGAAGAAGCTGAAGCCAACACAATATTTGATAATTACGTAAATAAATTAGGCATTACTTTTGAAATTATTGAAACAGAAAGAGGCGTTTTACCTATGACCTCTTCGCAAATGCAAATTGAAAATTTCGGGGAAAATTGGATATATATGGGCGTTAAGGCTAATCTATTAAAAGCAACTACAGGTTATGCCTTTCATGCCATGGCTGAAGATGCATTAGCCCTAGCAGAAAATATAAAAAACAATTATTTTTTTAATAGAAAAATAAAAAAGCAAAGATTTAGATTTTACGATAGGCTATTACTTAAAATACTAAATGATCAGCCCGATTATGGAAAACCAATTTTTGAAACATTATTTCAAAAGGTACCTATTGTAAAGGTTTTAAGTTTCATGGGAGAAAAAACCAATCTTTTCCAAGAGTTTTCAATTTTTTTTAGATTACCCAAAAGGGTTTTTATTTTAACAGCAATTAAAGATATTTATCAACAAACCAAAACCTTACCTATTTCAATTTTACCTTTTTTTTTTACCATTCTTTTCTTAATACTTAATTATTTAAAATCAGAATCGATTTCATGGCTTCTTCTTGGCATAGGTTTTTTTACAGTTGGCTTGTCACATGGTGCATTAGATCATATTACACAAAAAGCGAATATAAACGCCAAAGAATATACTTATTTTATAGTCAATTATTTAATTAAAAGTGCCCTAATTGGTTCGGTTTGGCTTGTTTTTCCTTCCTTAGCATTAATTATCTTCATTCTTTATTCGGCTTGGCATTTTGGACAAGCTGATTACCAGGAGTGGAAATTAAAGTACGGATTGCAATCATTTTTATGGGGATTAATATCTTTATTAATAATTTTATTATTCCACTTCGATGAGTTGAATCTATTTTTGCTACAAATACCAAATTTACAAGTTTTAAATACTATTAACCATATTTCGCATAACCAATTATTTATGTATCAAATTGGAATTGTTATTTTGGGTTTCATTTTGACTCTTTTAAACAAATCCAAATTAATGGCTCTTACTTTAATATATTTAATGCTTTCATCAATGCTACCCTTATTACTTTCATTTGGAATTTATTTTGTAGGTCAGCACAGCATGCATGGTTGGAAACACCTAAAACATGGATTAAATGAAACATTACCGAATTTATTAATAAAAGCATTACCATTTACGCTGGGAGGTATAATAGTTATTTTGTTTTTTATGCTTTATTTTAGTGTAAATTATATCGGTGTTTTTTTTATCGTATTATCATGTTTGAGTATGCCACATGTATTGAGCATGAATTATTTTTACTCTAAAAAAGATATAATCAGCTAGATATTTGATTTAAATACCTTCTCTGCTAGGCTGCCAAACGACATCTTAACTATACTAAGTCTATGCCAAGCCATTGAAAACGTGGGCTCTCCACATAAATTACAAGGGATTTTGAAACTCTCTAAAAAAATAATTAATTTTCATAGATTTTATCAATCCTTTGTGACCGGGGAAATAGCATTTCAACATAAATCTTTAGATCGATTTGCTAATTTCGGATAGTGTGGGATTTTATTTTGTAATGAATGATATTATTTGAGGCATTTAGAAGGATTCCAAATACTTAGTAATCAAGATAAATTGGAAACCGAGGGTTTATAACTCAAATATTAAAATTTATGTAACATTTGCTAAAGAAAATGCACCTATTATTGCTACATTAAATTCAAACTTTTAATGTTGCAAAAACCATTGGTATCTGTATTGTTGGCGGTATACAACACACCATTTGAATTAATAAAACGTGCTATTATTTCAGTATTGCATCAAAACTTGCAAAATTTCGAATTGATTATTGTAGATGACGGAAGCGATAATGAATATAGGTTTGAGTTGAATGATTATGTGGCCTTTTTTCCAAATGTTATAACATACAGCTTTCATGCCAATTGCGGACAAGCAGAGTCAATAAATAAAGCAATCTTGCTTAGTAAAGGTGAATATATAACCATTATAGATGCTGATGATGAGTTTAAGCCCAATCACCTGCAAAAGTGCATGGAACAAATGACGCATTCCGATTTGATTGCTTCCACAACGCATACCGTTGTAGATGCCGAAGATGATTATTACATTCCAGATAGAATGGATAAATCAAAAGTGATTCATGTAGATGATTGTATTTTATTTGCAACCTTATTTGGTAAAAAAGAAGTGTTTCTCAATAATAAATTTTATAATATGTATAGTTCGGATGCCAATTTTTATGAAAGGGTGTCAAAAAAATATATAGTTAAAAAAGTAAACCTTCGCACCTATATTTATTACCGAAACATTCCGAATAGCACCTGCGCAAAATTAAAAAATACGATGTTGCAAGCATCTGTATAAACTACGAATATGCAAAAACAGCTCATATTTGCCTGCCTTTTTACTGGAGTTTACGATGTTAACCGATCAGAAACATTGCCAAACAACGACTATTCATTGATTGAAAAATGGACAAATTCTATCATAGCCTTAGAACTGCATGGGGTAGTTTTTCACAATAGTTTTTCGCCTGAAATTGAAGACCGTTTTAGCAATGAATACATTACTTTTAAATATGTAAATTATGATCCCATTTATAATTTAAGTGTGTATAGATATTTTGTTTACCACAACTTCTTATTAACTTATCAAAACCAAATAGAATCAATATTTATAACAGATATTACAGACGTGGAGGTTTTGAATAATCCATTTCTACAGCCTTTGTTTATAAACAATCCTGGTGCATTATTTTGTGGTGATGAACCAACAACTCTGCTAAACGAATGGATGATGAAACATTCAACACATTTTCGAAATCAGATATCCGAATTTTCGACTTATGAAGAAAAATTTACAAATGAAACCTTGCTTAATTGTGGAATTGTTGGTGGTAATATAATTACTATGTCAGCACTGATAAATGAATTGGTGCAATTTCATGAGCAATATAATAAAAACAATAAAACAGCTTACACAGGTGATATGGGAGCATTTAATTTTATTGTTCGAAGTAAATTCAATAAACAACTATTTCATGGAAACCCAGTCAATACGGTATTCAAATCATATGAAATAAATAATACCGATTGTTGGTTTAGACATAAATAATTGGATATTTGCCTTCTGTTGATGTTATTATCAAACTCCGTCAATATTGCTTTTATTCTCTTCAATAACAATATTGTATTTACCCCTTATTTCAACTAAAATTGAAGCCTCAATCAGCCTAGCATGAAGTTTAAAATAGACTTTGATATAGAACCTTTGCCATCCAAAATCAATCATAAGGATGCATTGTTTTTTATAGGCTCATGCTTTGCTGAAAACATAGCCGCTAAACTATCGGATAATAAGTTTAACATCTATTCAAACCCCAATGGCATTGTATTCAATCCCCTCAGTATTTTCAATTCTTTAGCCCATATATGTGAGGATAAAAACTATGATGAAAATGCCTTGCTTCAATCGGATGATATGTGGTATTCTTTTTATCACCACAGTGCTATCAAGGCAAAAATTAAAGAAGAACTGCTAAGCAAAGTCAAAGCAATAAATAAGGAGGCTAAAGAAGCCTTAGCGCAAGCCAAACACCTTTTTATTACGATGGGTTCGGCATGGGTGTATGAATATTTACCTCATCAGGAAATTGTAGCTAATTGCCATAAGATGCCTCAAACACAATTTCAAAAAAGGCTGTTATCAATAATAGAAATAGTGGAAGCTTTCAATGCCATTTACCCTAAAATAAAAAAGCTTAACCCTAACATAAACATCATGCTAACGGTTAGTCCTGTTAAATACTTACGAGATGGCATTATAGAAAATAACCTAAGTAAATCCACTCTGCTGCTAGCTGTGGATGCCATTTGTAAAACGCATTCCTTGCCCTATTTTCCTTCCTACGAAATTGTGAATGACGAATTGCGCGACTACCGCTTCTATAAAGATGATATGGCTCACCCCAGTGAAACAGCCATTCAATATGTGTGGGAAAGGTTTGTAGATACTTGTATGGCTGAAGAGTCTAAACAATTGATGCAGCAGTTGGAGGAAATAAGGAAAGCCCATCATCATCGTCCTTTTAATGTTGACAGTGCAAAGCATCAAAAATTCAAAAAGTTGTTTTTACAAAAAGCAGAAGACCTTCAAAACAAGCACCCTTATTTGAGTTTGGAAGCCGAAATTTCGTATTTTTCAGTTTGACAATCAAATTAATAAAATTTGGGCATTATTTGTTAATGGTAAAAAAGTAAGAAAGACTATTTTGCAGCCATGGAAAATTTTGTGGTTTCTGCTCGTAAGTATCGTCCGTCAAGTTTTGACACGGTTATAGGTCAGCAGCACATTGTACAGACATTAAAAAATGCCATTAAAAACAAGCATTTGGCTCACGCATTTTTATTTTGCGGACCACGTGGTGTGGGTAAAACCACCAGTGCACGTTTGCTTGCCAAAACCATTAATTGTAGCAATTTGTCTGCAAATACTGAAGCTTGCAACGAGTGCGACAGCTGCAAGGCATTTAATAACAACGTAAATTTTAACATCTACGAACTAGATGCGGCCTCTAATAATTCGGTTGACGATATTAGGGCTTTGGTTGACCAAGTTCGATATGCACCCCAAGGTGCGCAATACAAAATCTATATCATAGATGAGGTGCACATGTTGAGTACTGCAGCATTTAATGCATTTCTAAAAACCCTTGAAGAGCCGCCACCTTATGCTAAGTTTATTTTAGCAACCACAGAAAAGCACAAGATCCTTCCAACCATATTATCACGCTGTCAGGTATTTGATTTTTATAGAATCAAGGTTGAAGACGCTGTGAAGCAGTTGAAATTAATCTGCGAAAGGGAAGGGGTAACTGCCGAAGAAGAGGCCTTGCACATCATTGGTCAAAAGGCCGAAGGGGCCATGCGTGATGCGCTTTCTATTTTTGATAGGATTGTAAGTTTTTCAGGTAATAACATCACTTATAAAGATGTTATTCAAAACCTAAACATCCTTGATTACGATTATTATTTTAAGATAACACAATACATCCTAAGCGAAGACATTCCGGCTACTTTGTTATTGTTTAATGATATTTTATCAAATGGCTTTGATGGCTTACATTTCTTAACAGGTTTGTCAGACCATTTAAGAAACCT
>CANHJJ010000011.1 GCA_947460565.1 Bacteroidota bacterium | reverse complement strand
TTTTGACTGTAAATTATGTAAACGTAAAACATAAAAAAAGGTCCTCTATAATGATAGAGAACCTTGAGTGATCCCGTTTGGATTCGAACCAAAGACCTACAGCTTAGAAGGCTGTTGCTCTATTTAAGCATCATACAAAGGTTTTTAATACTCAAGGTGTAACATTTTTACTGTCTTTTTTTAGGTTTGGTGTAACCATAGTGAAACATTTTATGAATTTATATGTTATAAAATTTTGTTTAAATAATTATTTTTCTTTTTTATATTTATCATAAGCTTTTTCTAAACTGTTTATATCCTCATTAGATAATTCATAAGAAACTGATTCCCCTTGAATATTTTCTGAATATATATTAATTCCATCATCAAGCATAATAGAATGAGACATACTTGAATTTTGCAAATTATCTAAATCAAATTTCAAGTCTTTCCCTTTATTCTTAATAATTGTTCTTGCATTATTAATAAATGACTTAAGAGATGTACTATCAAATACTATACTTGAAACATATTTATCTTTAATTATAGTAATGCCAAAATCCTCTTTTCCAATTTCTTGACTTAATCCAAAATAATTTTTTCCCATCTCTCCATTTTTGTAGAAAGTCCTTGACACACTTTCAATATCTGTGGAATTATCTTTATAGACAGTGTCTAATTTATTACAATAACCATCTTCAATTTTTTTTTCTATATCAACACAACTTGTTGCAATTACAGAAATTAATAGTCCTAACTTGATTTTTTTCATGTTTTTTAATTTTATTATTGTTCTTTATTGATTGCTTCTAATTTTTCAGTTAATTCAATTACCTCATTAATTATTTCTCTACGTCCTTCACTAAAATTTGTCATATCTGTTACTTTAATTGCCGTACCTGCCATACAAACCATAAGCATATTTGTGCTACCTGCTCCAATTTCATTAAAGTCAATATCTGTTGATATTACAGCATTACCACCCATTTTTACACATTGAATTCTTAAATCAGCTTTACATAAAGTTGTTGCATTTTCTACCTTTAGATTTGTTGAGTTTGAACCTTGTCCAAAAAAATCATTAAAAGATCTTGATAATTCTGTTATAAAACCTGTCCCTGAAGTAGTTTGAGCAGTTACCATATCTATAATATTATAATCCCATTTTACAGGTGCTGGACTTGTAATTACTGGGATGAAATGTATAATTTGCTTTAGTCTATCTTCCATCTCTTTTTTCTGCTTTCTATATTCTTCAGCAATTTTAGAAAAAATGGCAACTGAACAACTAAAATGAGTACAATATGCTTCTTTGTTTTGATTCAAATGTTTATTTATAAAATCAACTTTTGATTGTTGTATCAAATCATTGCTTAAAAAACCTTTTACAGATTCACCACAATTTGGACATTTATTATTGCTCATTTCTATTGTTTTATTTTGCTATAAAAATTTCTTAATTAGCAATTTAGCTATTATCATATCGTTTACTGATTTTTTTTTTAATAATTTAATGGTAAATATCTTTTGATTTACCTGTAATTAATACTGTTTATACCACATGTTGAATTTAATTTTAGAGCGAATGAATCAATAGCCAGTTTTAGTTTTCTAGTTTCAGGAAAAAAAGGGAAGTAATGATTGATCCCCCAAAACATTAGGCTACCAATAATAAACCAGATACCCCAGTTATAACTTTGCGCTGAAATAAATCCAATTAATAATAATATAAATATTATTAAACGAGAATAAAATCCTTCTTTGGTTAATTTTTCAATGTTAATCGATTTTGTATCGTTTATAAAATCTTGATCAATGGGAGGAATCTGCTTATTGGGTTCTAAACTTTTGTAAATTTTATTTAATCTAATTTTATAGTTAAACACATCAATGTTGTTGGCATGTATTAATAGGTTAATGTTACGCTTTCCTAGCCTACCTTTTGATTTAATTTTTGATAAATATGTCATTACAATTACGTCCAAATGCTTACTTGTTTTTAAATTTAATTCAATGAATCTACGAATATGATTACTGTTGTATTCTTGTCTAATGTTATTGATTCCATCTCGTTCAACAATATCTAATATTTGTGAAATTAAAATAATATTTTTCTCTTCAATACTTGCTGCTTGACTACGTTGAGTACTCCCATAAACAAGTCCTCCAATAGTGGCAATCTGACCTACTGTTCTAACAGTGCTGTTTTTAGAATTGTTTGTAAATAAATAGGCTAATGCCGCACCGGTATTAGCTATATTAGCATTTGATTTATGTTGATTTATTTGAACTGAATTTAATTCAATTTCACCTAAAATTGGTTCCAACCTATTTAATACATTAGATATCATAATTATAAATTTTTATTAATCTTTAATAGGATCATTCTTTTTCGGATAATTGAATAAAATACTAGTTAAAATTGGTACAAAGAAAATTGCAACTGTTAAAATTGAAGTTAAAATATCCCCATAAGAAATTTCATGATTTTCTGGAATTCTTAAACCATTGGCCTTTAGACACTCATGGTCGCCTTCAAGGAAAATACTCAATGCCGAACAAGGGTAAAAGTGGGTATAACTTGAAAGTATCAATTTGACACCTAATAAAGCAATAACTATAAACGCTGCACTTTCTAAGAAACTATATTTTCCCATTAATTTTACAAACCATTGTGCTATAAATCTCATCGCTAGAATACCGATGAATACACCAATACATACTAAAAGAATATTTGGAGTAAAAGCAACTGCAGCAAAAACATTATCTATGCTAAATGCCATATCCATAATTTCAACCAATATAACTGTTGACCAAAAAATGCCTAGCATTTTTCTTCTTGCATCAAGCCAAATTTTAAAAGGTGTAAGAATTTTTGAAAATGGTGATAAAATCAATCTTATAACATACTTTATAGGGTTTATGAATATTTTAATTAGAAGAGGATCTTCTGCATCATCATCTTTATTAAATTGATCATAAACTAAATATAGTAAATACACCCCCCCCAGTGGTTTTATCCACCATATCGCAATAAGATATGCGGCAAATATCATTGCTAATCCTCTAAATATATAAGCTCCCCAAATACCATACTTAAGAGCTTTATTTTTTTGTTCATTAGGCAAATCAATCACCATTGATGCTAAAACTGCTGCATTGTCAACAGACAATAAACTTTCAATAATTATTAAATTGAAAAGTATTCCAATTGATAATTCAGGGTGGCTAATTACATCCTGCCAAAGATTTTGAATTTGTTGAATTAATTCTTGCATTTTTTTATTTTGTTTTATTATTTAATTTTATTGTTTTTTTTGAGCTCATTAACCCTAAGTTTCATGATTTCTAGATTTGGCTTATATAGTTCAATTTTATGGTATTTATTGTCGTAAGAAAGACTTACCAATTCATTAAAAACAGAATACCTTTCTCTTAAAATCAACTGCTCCATAAGGTGATTAAAACTCTCGCTTTGAAGAGACAAAATATATTTTGTTGTCCTTGTGGTTATTTTATATGTATCTGATAACATAATTTCAAGTAATCTTCTAAAATCATTCATGAATGAGTAATTTAAAATATTTTCAAAGGTTGGACAAATTTCTGAACTACTCAATTTGGCATAATAAAGGAAAATACTCTTTGTTTCTATAGCCTTTGCTTGTAGTAGATTCTCTATTACTTTCTGATGTGTCCCTGTTATTGAAATATCGTCAATGAAAATACTCACATCAGTTTTCGAAGGTACATCTACCAATTCATAGGTATCATTCTTAATTAGATTGTATCTTTCTTCAGCGTTCATTGCTCCATAATCATCTGTGTATGTTTGACACCTTTTGATTTTGCAGAATTCTATTTTTATATCTGATTTATTGTTTTCACTCAGATACAACCTGAAAGAATCAAAGAAGTATTGAGTTAAGTAAAAGCTTGACGTTGGTATATGTGTATATGGACTGCTGTATATGAGGAAGCTATCATAAGACGAGATGAGCTCAGGTAAATAATTCTCTTTAAAGTACTCAAATAATTCAATCCCATATCGTTTGGCTATATGGCTATCACCAAATTTAAATTTACTATAATCATTGGCTGAAATAGGAACAGTAGTAATATCATTGATTACATGCAAGGCTAATCTTTCATTTGACAAAAATGAATTATTTACAAGTAAAAAAGATAATAAACCTGCATTTCTTGCTCCAAGGTAATCTGCTTTGTAATTATCACCAATGTGAATAGCGTCATAAGCTAATTGGTCATTCATATTTAATCGCTCTAAAACAGTATGAAATATTTGACATTTGGGTTTTGCTACTTTTTCAACATCCGAGAATATGCAAAATGCAAATCTTTCTATAAGATTTACCAATGTTAACTGCTTTTCAATAATATATCCAGGAATAAAGGTTGTATTGCTTGTAATAGAAAACGAAACATTTTGATCTTCAAAAGTTTCGAGAAAATCAAGAAATTCTTGTGATATTGTAGGAGGATATTTCAAAAACAAATCAAATATACCAGTCTTGATTTGTTCCAAATCATAAGAGTTTTCAATTCCAATAAAATCAAATACTTTAATATAAAGTTCATCAATTGGAGTGGTTTGACCTCCATTATCAATAAATGAGTTATAATCTTTTCCAATTATTGAAAAAGCATCATTGATTATTTGCTTTTCAAATTTTCGATCAAAAAAAACATAAATAAATTCGCACCTTTCTTTTTTAAAGTTAGGATTAGAGAAAGCTATTGTATTCCAAAAATCAAAAGAATAATGTTTAATTGTGTGATGTTCTGTCATCACTTTTAAATCATACCAGTTTCCATTATCTTTAATTAATTTCATAATATGTTTATTATTCATTAGCAATAGAGATTACTGCAACTCTTCCGCCATCTTCTTTGGATAGTATTAATTGCTTTCCTGTTGTTAACTCTACCATTTCCCCAATTTTAATTTCTTTATTTTCTGATTTATCAACTAATGATGTTAATGTTTGATTAACAAAAAGCCATTTATTATTGTAGAATGAGAAATAGCCAACTGGTATTTTTTGAGCAGGTGTTAAATTTTCATTTGTTATAACATTTCTATTCGTATGCCATAATTGAAGTGTTGTTCCATTATACACAACTAACCTTTGGTTCTCAGGTTTCCATTTGCCTGGTGCTGTTTGAAAATAAAGATCAAGTATTGGAATAGATGTATGATATCTAGTATTACAAAACGTACAAGATGTATTGTTGGTATCATTATAAATAAACCATTTTTGATCACATTTTATATTTGCACATTGTAATTTGAGATCCATTGTTTTTATTAGTGCCTGCTCCCACATTGATGCTGGTGGACGTTCATTCGGATTATGTAATCCTTTAATAAAGGCAAGGTCAAATAGATCCTTTAAATAAGGTCCAAGAATAGTATAAGGAGTTTTAGCTAAATTTGTCCATGGTTGAAATTTTTGCAAATTATCACCGTATTCTCTTTTAAGGTTCTGATTACTTTTATCTGTTGGGTGTTCTATAAATAAAGCTTTAGTACCCATAGCTAATTTCACTTCTTCATCTGCTTCAATATCTGAACCAAAAAATTTACCACCTTTTAAAGGATGTCTATACAATAAATACATATATATTAATACGGCCAAGGCATGCTTATCGGTTTGAATGTTTGGAAGTTTTCGATTAGGATCTTTGATATTAAGATGTAACGTAGCCAAAACTTCCGGAGCTATAAAGTCTGGAGTGCCTATAACATCTGGTGCAAATAAACCAGGAACAACTAACCCATCAATATCAATGATTGCGGCAGTTTTACTAACTGGATCAATTAGTACGTTTTTGTATGATAAATCAGAATGTGCTAAACCTGCAGCATGAAGTCTTTTAACTCCTCGTGCTATATTAACTCCAATTTGAAAATAACTTAACCAAGTTCCTAATTCAGAACTATCTAATTTCGATTTCGAATTTGAAACTCTAAATAATGGACTTGCAAACCATTTTCCTTCTTTATCCTGACCCTTTAGTGCATCATTTAATTCGTAACCTTTTTTAAAAAAGAAATTTTTATTATAACATGGAACTATTATCCCTATGCGATTCTCATATTTTATGACATCTGTTGGCCAGCTGTATAATTCTTTATAATATGCTCCAGCTGGATTATTAAAAAATCTATCGAAATAAGTAGTTACTATTTTCTTTAATCGTTCTACAGAATTAAAATCTTGAGGGGCTCTGTAAAAACCGATAACATATGATTTATCAGGGCTAAAATAAATATCCTTCATGCCTCCAGCAGCAGAAGGCGAACCCATATCAATGTATTGATAACTTTTATTGGGGTATATAATGGAAGTTACTGTAACAGTTAACATAAAAATGTTTTAATTAAAAAATAACAGCTAAAGTTCTATCGTCATGATTCCCTTTACTCCAAAAATCCATCCAGGTAGAAAGTTGATTTGCTATTTCTTTATTTTCTGAATTAAAATCAATTTTTGAATTGTCTTCGTTTTTACCTTCTAAATCTGCTAAAAATTCAATCCATTTTTCATTTTTTTCAAGATTAGCTTCTACCTCAAATTTAGGGTCATATATACCATCACTCATTAAAAATAAATAAGAGAAATCATCTACAATATTTAGACTAAACCTAGAAACCATTGGATTTTGTGTGGAGTGGAAAATTTCTGGTTGAGTTACAAAACGAGTACCACCACCAAATTCACCAACATCAATCCAATTAAGCATTTTCGTTTCGGTTTTTTCTTTATTCATAACTGCTACAGGGCAATCACCAACACTAAATGTTAACAGAACATAGCCCAAATCATATTTTTTATATAATGTAAAAACTAAAGTGGAATGGTAGTAATCAATGGGATCTTTTAATTTTGTGTTATTAAATAATACTGGATTACTTTTAAACATAGCATCCGCATTTTCTTTAATTTTGTTGTGAGCATATAGAACAGCTTTATATAAATTTTGAGCGGTTAATCCATCAATTTCCTTTTTTAAAACTTCATCTTTTGATTTGAAATATTCCGAAATTTTTAATTCGAAGTTGGTTTGATTTTCAGTGTTAAGATTTGCCTCAAAATATTCTATTACAGCATTACAAGCTATTTGCGATCCTTTTCTTGATAATGAATAGCTTCCGGCACCATCTGATACACAAACTATAGACCATCCATTTGAATCGAAATGTTTAAAACTAAAATCATCATCTCTAAAAGAACCTACATTTTGATGAGAGCGACCTCTTTTAGACGAAACAACAATTGTTTTTGTTCCCAATTTATCACTAACAGAAACATTATCTTCTTTCCAATAAATATCATCTTTATTGGAAGGTAAATTTTTCCATAAGGTTTTAGGGTCAACCATTACTAATAATGGAATTATTTTTTCATTCAACACTGAATCTTCAGCTTCATCTTGAAGTCTGTAGAGCAATTTTAACTTAAAATCACCACTTAAAATTGGTATTCCTTCAATAACAAGTGAGGCAGTATTAAATTTTAAACCTGTATCTGTTAAGCCTTCGATATCTGAAATTATTAAATCTTTTAAATTAAATTTTTCAGTATCAATCTTTGCATTATAACTATCCCCCATTAAAGCATTGGGTATAATTATTTGCTGATTGGTTATATCAACAATTCTATTTTTTATTTTCCAATTTTTTAATAATCCCATTTGATTTTCTAAAATTATTTTTACTGATTCAATATTACTGGTGTCGTCAACAAATTCTTGAAATTTAGTAACTAAATTCATGGGAACTGTAATTCCTTTACTTTTAAACAGTAGTTCGATATATTCTTTTGTAGTCATAATATAATATTTTATCCTTGAGTTCTATTAACATCAAATCCACTTTCTCCAGATCCATAGGAGCCAATGTTTCCGCACCAAGGGCATGTGCTTTCATCCTCTTCTCCAATACAATGCAATTTTCCGCAATTACAAACGGCAAATGCAAACTGATTGCCACAACAAGGGCAAGATGGAGCTCCAAGTAATTCTTCAGTATTAATTTTAAAAGTAGTATTTGAATTATCTGATAGTTCAAAATATGTATTATCTACTTGAAAGGCGCCAACTAAACGATATGTCAAAGTATCAAGGTTTATGCCTCCAAAATCAGTTGTGGCAATTTTCTTTTTATACTTGATTAAATAAGGTCTTTTTGAATTTTGGCACTTAGCTGAGAGAACAACAAAATTATTATCAATCAACTGTGCTGCTGTTTTAGATTTTGATAAATCAATTTTTGAAATAACATTTTCATCTAATTTTGCTAATTCGAAACCAGATGTATTGCTTTCAACACTTACACTGCTCGTTTTTATAGAGTCAGTTACCCACTTAAAAAACTGTTTGTATGAATCTTTACCAGTATTTTTAAAGTTCAATACTATTTCTGTGAGTTCGCTCAAAACATTATTATCAGCTTCATTACCAAAGCTTACAGCTACTAGATTCGCACTACGTTGCCAGTTTTGTTTCCATTCGGATATTGCCGTTTTTGTATCATCCGTAGGCACGCCATCAGTTAATAAAAAAACGATAGGTTTCCAATCCCCTTTTAATTCAGCAGTTGTTTTTACAATATTCTTACGAAGCTCAAACATTAAATGCCCCAGCCCTTTGCTCAAAGATGTACCACTACCAATTGGAAATTTTGGTGGATAAAAACTTGCTATTTCTTGCAAGGAGACTAGCGTTTTTGCTTGGCCTGCGAAAATAATAATGGATACCCATACCGTTTCCATTGCATGTGGATCTTTTTTCAATGTTTGAATTATCGTGGCTAGGCCTTCTTCAACCTGCTGTATTGGGTCTCCAACCATTGATTCAGAAACATCAATTAAAAAATATATAGGAAGTCTTCTCATATAATAAAATTTAATATAAATAAAAATAAAATAAGCAATACAACTTGTGTCATATCAACAGATAATCCTTGCCCAACTTGAAAAGGCTTTATAAACTTCTTTAAAAAATTTAATATGGGTGTAAAAACACTATTAAAAAAATTAAATACACCATTGTATTTACTATTTAGATTGGCTTTATGAGGTAGTAGCTTCGAATATAGAAACAAGCCAATAATAAACGCATTCAATATCAATATGAATAATACTTTCATTTTCTAAATTATATAACTAAATTAATATCAGTAGGGGGCGGTGGAATACCAACTTTCTCGCCGGTTCCCATACTTTTATTTCCATGATCAATTGTTTCAGAAACCCATTTGAAAAATTGTTTTAGTGTTGATGCATCTGCCGTGTCTAGATGTACAACATGATCACAAATTTCTTTTAGCATGGAGTCATCTGAGAGTGCCCCTGCGGCACAGCCAACAATAATTCCAAAATTTAATGCCTTAATTTGGGGCGTAATGTCTCGATAAAGTTTTTTATCACTCGGTGAACCATCAGTAAAAAGAAAAAGAAGGGGTTTCCAATCACCTTTTTCGGTTGCTGATCCTTTTTTTATATCTGAAATAACTTTTGAATGAAGTAATGACAAGGCTTCTCCTGTATGTGTTGGTCCAGAGCGTGGGCATGTTATTTCTGGCAACTGAAATGAATCTAAACTTGATAAGGGAATGATTTCTTTTGCCGTTATATCAAAAGTAATTATGCTAATCCAAACAGATTCTATTGCCTGAGGATCTTGGCGCAATGTGCCAATCATTTCACTCAAAGAATTGTTTAATGCTACGATGGATGTACCATACATTGAACCTGAAGTGTCGAGTAAAAAATAAACGGGTAGTCGTCTCATTATTAATTTAATTAAAATATACTTATGAAAAGTCTGTCATATTAAATAAAACCAAACCCCAACCAATTGTTCCTAAAACAATAAGGACATATTGTCTTCCACTAAACTCAGTCTGCTCTTTTACAATAATATTTTTTGAATTTTGTTTTGCAAAGTTTAGCGCTTCAAAAGGAGGAATAATAAATATAAAACTGAATACAGATATTAGCCAAAAAGGATCTGGGAGATATGACAATAAATTCCCACTAAAAAAACAAGCAAAAAGTGTAGAAGAAGAATAACTATTAGTATACCCTTTTTCCTTTGCGAATTCAAGTATTTTATTTAACAACGAATTCATAAAAAATATCCCAAATATTGCTGTTGCGGCAGGTATGATATCTAAATTATCTTTTTGTTTAAAAAATTTCCAGGCTTTATACATCCACCAAATCTCATAGGCTCCAAATGAAATTATTGATAAAAAGATAAATTTGTTTAAACTTATAATTACTTGATTATCTACAGTATTGGCATCTTTAAATTTTTGTTCTTCTGATTTCCTAATTTCAATCATTTCGTTAATGTCAGAAATAATAGTATTATCAATATTTCTTTTTTCAATTTCTCTTTCAGCAGTAATAATTGCTGATTCTAGATATTTAGACCTATCAATTGTAACGATTGCAATTAACTCTTCATTTGACCTTTTAGACATTACATCTTCAAAATTATTCTCCATAAACTTATTTTTTTCCGAATAATGATTTAATAATGAAATTACCTAACTTCCGTTCTACACCGCCTTTAGTAGTTGGTAAGCTAGTTTTTCTAGCAAAACGCTGTTTTGCACTCGTAATACCTAAAAGTCGCTTCCACGAAAACGAAAATCCAAACATTCCCATTGTTAATAAAGTGATGTTAAACAACTATATTTAATTCTGCAGGTGGGGGTGGCATTTGATTTAATCCGGTAACTTCTGAGCCACTCTCACCAACTTTTGTAGACGAAACACCAATAGAAGCAGAAACCCATTTAAAAAATGATTTAATACTTTCTTGATCTGTCTCTAAACTAACTACACTATCGGTAATTTGCTTTAAAACACTTGTGTCTGCTCCAGATCCTGCAGCGCAAGCAACAACGGTTCCAACTCGTACATTTTTAAATTCATTTAAACCACTTTGCCAATCATCAGTAGGTTGGCCATCGGTCATTATAAAAACCAAAGGCTTCCAATCGCCTTTTACTTCTGCAGTAGTTTTAGTAACTTCTGTTTTGATACAATTGCTTAAAACTTTCAAAGCCTCGCCCAATGATGTAGTTCCTGTTGCTTTTAAATCTGGCATTTGAAATGAAGCTAAATCTGTTAAAGGAACCGTTTGTCTGGCATCCGAATCGAAAGTAATGATGCTTAAGTATGCTGTTTCAACAGCTTGAGGGTCATTTCGTAATGAACTAATCATAACTTGAACACCGTTTTTAACGGCTTCAATTGGTTCACCAGCCATTGATCCTGATGTGTCCAATAATAGGTACACTGGTAGTCTTCTCATGATGTTTTGTTTATTTAATTATTAGTTATTAAAATTATTATTTACTTCCTGTTGTCCATTTGAAGCCAAAATTGTAATAAGCATCCGCGAGTTGATGACCTGCAAAATACCGTTCTTCTTTAGTTAAAAAATAGTCTCCATTTTTATTTTCAAATAATGCAGCAGCACAAAAAATTGAAGATGAATCAGGATTGTTTAAACTTAAGGTAATGATTTCGCCATTACTTATTTTGAATGCCATTCTTCCTCCAACAGATTGAAAATTTGGTGCACCTTCATAAATTAACGCAAAAAACATGACCCTTTTTACAAGTTCAGGCTTAAAAACAAACATATTTTCTCCATCGTTTGAAGCCCCATCTCTATCATCTTTATCTAAAAATATGTAAGGTTCTTGTGATTTATTTCCGAAATTTTTTCCTAAAGGTTGAATTACACCTTTCTTGCCGTTTTGCATTTCATACATACAGCCTAAATCTAAATCTGGACCATCGCTTCCGCCTCCAAATATGCTTGCTAAAAATCCCTTCTTAGCTTGTACGGTTTGATTCCAATTAAGATTTGCATGAACAGTAATGTTCGTTTTTCCTTTCGTTAGATCAATCTTGTGTTGATCACCACCTTTATTTAAGTTTATTGCCATTTTTTATTTTTTAAACTAATTATTTGTGTAAATTGATAATAGGCTTTGTAGACCCTCATCATGGCCAAAACCTAATGCTTTAATTTTCCAAAAACCACCCTCTTTATATATACTACAAAATTCTACTGCAGTATTGGTGGCAAAATCTCCCTGTAAATCATACCTAAACATCTCTTCGTTTGTAATTTCATTGTATATTGAAACATAAGCATCATTGACCTTTCCGAAATTTTGTTTCCACTTTGCATAATCATAAATACTAACGCCAATGACTATTTCGACTACAGCTGCATTTAATTTTCTAAGATCTATATTCATTGTTTCATCATCGCCCCCATCACTTTCCTCGCCTTCCATGTCATCAATCGAACCCCACACAGAAAAATCAGGGTCTACAGGTCTTGTGAGTCTTCTGTGATGTTCTTTGCTGTCTATCATTTTACCACCTTCCTGAAAAGGAGGATATTTTATTGAGTTTTGAGGTTCAATAATTAAAAGATTTGTTGGGTCTACCCTTAACTCCGAATTGTAAAAAACAAGATAATCATCATTTAAGATTTTTTTATTTGTATCTAATAAAAATGCAGAAACATCTAAATCAAATGTTTCTTCAGCATTTGAAATAATAGGGTCCCAACCTAAGCCTATTCTCATCTTTGCAAACTTTATAGATTCTGCTTGACCTCCTTTTTCTATTATTATTGGCATAAAATTATTTTTAAAAGTTTAACTTAATTCCTGAAATTTTTTTCTAAATTCTAATGGCTTTTTAATATTAATAAAAGTTTCTTTAGTGCCACCAGTTCCAATAATTTGAATACTTCCATAACCTAAAATTCTTCCCCAAATGTTTTGGTCAATATTAACACTTTCAATTTTTGTTAAATTCAATTCTAAAGTTCGCCTAGCTATTAAACCGGTTTTAATTATCACTCTTTTATTTGTAATTGTAAATTCATCGGAATATTTAGCAATACATGGAGATAAAAATAAAGTTAATAATGACTTTGCACTGAGAAATATAATCCAATGGTATGATGTTGAATACGCTATTATTTCACCTTGAATAAGGTTATTTTTTACGTAATTTGCCATTTTAGTTATTAATTTTTGTTAGCATGGTAATGATTATCAATTTGGGAAATTTTTTCGCATGATTTTAATAGTTGCCTGAGATTCAAATTTTACAATAAATACTTTTATGTCTGCCTGACTTTCAAAATTTACTAATTCACCAGGACAAATTATTTGATGATTTTTTTGTTGTGATTCATAATCACAAAAGAAAACTTTGTGTTTTGCTTGCGATTCGTATGATACAATAAATACTTTTGCTTTACTCATTTTATTTGTTTTTGTTGCTTACTCTATTCAGTTTTCAGCACTCCTGTTTTTGCTAATTAAAAACTAAGGTTTTACAATTTATATTGATTACCTCAGTTGTATTGATGTTTAATAATTATCTATTTGTCGATTGAGTTAACGTTAAAACATATTGAGAACTATACTAACAAGATCATTTGCTGTTCTACCCGTGGCAGGATTACCCAAAGCACTAATTTTCCATTGACCATTATATCTGTAAATCCTACACATAATTACGGCATTATTAGCCCCTTTTTCAGCAAGTTTAAAAATACAAAGTTCGTTATTGGTAGAAGCATCTACCAATCGTGCAAAACAATTTGCAACTTCGTTAAAAGTTTGTCCTTGAAACGAATTGATAGTAAATACAAGTGACTCAATATTAGTAGGTACTCTTGATAGATCCACATTAATCACCTCGTCATCACCATCCCCATCTCCTGTAAGATTATCACCACTATGAATAATTGATCCTCCAGCTCCATTTAATTTTCCGAAATAAATGGTGTCAACTACTTTTTTAGAACTATCAAAACAAATGCATGATGCATCTAAATCAATATCATCTTGACCTGGTGCAGGATCCCAACCTAAACCCATAAATACTTTCGTTAAGGAGCCACCACCTGGTTTTTCGAGGCTAATTTTTTGTCCTTTAATTAAATTTATTGTAGACATATATTTTTGTTTTTGATATTAAATGAATTTATCAACAAATTTTTGAAGTCCACCAGCAAAACCAGTTCCAATAGCCTTAAACTTCCATTGGCCATCTTTTAAGTACAAGCTACCAAATTCAACAGCTGTTTCAATAGAATAGTCTTCACCCAAATCATATTTAAGTATCTCTTCATTTGTACTTGGGTCATAAACTCTAACAAATGCATTACGAACTTGGCCAAAGTTTTGTCTTCTTGCATCTGCTTCATGAATAGTAACAACAAACGTTATTGATTCACATCCATTTGGGAGCTTTGATAAATCTACTCTAATAGACTCATCATCCCCATCCCCAGCGCCAGTTAAATTATCTCCTGTGTGTTCCACACAACCTTCTGGACTTTTCAAATTGTTGAAATAAATAAAGTGTTTTTCACTTACTACTTTCCCATTAGCATTTAACATAAATGCAGATGCATCTAAGTCAAAATCTACACCAGAATCACTTGCGTTAGTGTCCCAGCCCATACCTACTACAAATTTTTGTAGATATCCCATTGAGGTATTTCCTCCTTTTATTAAATTGATTCCCATGTTTTTTTTTTATTTTTTTTATTATTAATTTTTATCGAGTTTTATTCGGTCGTGTTTGAGTCAATATATCGTAAACAAAAAAGTATGTATAATATTGATTTTAGAAATTAATCTACTTTTAGGATAAAAGATAAGTAATCAAAGAACCTATTCCAGCAAAAAACACAATTGTATTAAAACAACCACTATTAGATGCTTTTTTAATTTCTTCATCATTAACTCCAGTCAAAGATTTGCCTAATCTATCTAGAAAATTATCAATCACCCTGTTCACTATTATTTCATGTCCAGCATTTCTTAATCTTTCAACTACATCAACTTTGATATTAGTACTATTGTCTTCTAATTTTTTGAGAGTAATATTCATAAAAACCATTTCTAGTCCGTCTAACTTACTTATTCTTAAGGTGTTAAAAACATCATTATGACTTTGTTTGGTATAAACTCCAAGTTTGATAACTCTTTCAATGCTTACTTTGATCTGATCGATTGAAAAATTAATATCAATATCTCTTGTGATTGTTATGTTAGTATTCATTTTTCTGTTTTATTTATGTAAATAACATTTGCCACAACAATTAGTGGTCATATTCTGACACCTATTGCCTTGTTGTGTATTAGATGAACATTGTACTGATTGACAGCCTGAAGAACAAGATGTCGATGTGTCATTTTTCTTACAAGAGGACATAAAAACTATACCTCCACAAAATAAGATGATTAATATTTTTTTCATTCGACAAAAATTAAATACAATATTTTTTCTGCACAATGTCAGATATGCTACAATTGAATATTTTTTAAAAAAGAGTAAAAAAGTTTTCATTTATATAACAGATTTTAAATCAAGTTTATTATTCTAATAGTCATAATATATTGTCAGGCATATTTAGTTTAAAATGTGATCCAATTTAGTTTTTAACTCATTGTATCTTTTACAGATAGCTGTTGCATTTTCACTTTTCATTGATCCAGCATTTAAAGCAATTCTTACATAAGAATCTGTAACACCGAATTCAGCAGCTACATTTTTGATAGCCAGTGCTTTTTTAGCATCATATCTTTTCTTATTTGTATCTTTACTCATTAATCTATTAGTTGCGTTGTTTCAAAAATCAAATATAATAGAGTATAATCAAATTTACCAAATTTATTTTGAGTATAATCTAAAAAATATGACATCTATTGACAGAATTATTGAATTTATTGAGTTTAAAGGAATAAAGAAAAGTGTATTTTATAAAAATACTGGACTATCAAATGGCTATTTAGACAAAGTAAAGGAGCTGGGTGCTGATAAAATATTGAGTATAATCTCATTTTATATAGAAATAAATATAGAGTGGCTGATAACTGGAGAAGGTGAAATGCTTAAACAAGAAGGTAATAACGAATCATTAGGTTTGCTAAATGAGTCAAATACTAGTTATACTACAAATCACACTAAAGATGAGTTAATTATGACACAAAGAAAGTACATCAATAAGTTAGAACAGGAAATAGATCAGATAAAGAGGAGTAATCCTGAGTCAGACCCAAAATCATCTTTTGAAAATAAACAACCTATTAAATTAAAACGTCATTTCAAATAAACACACACACACTTTTACATACAGTTATCTATTTACTTTGTACAAAAGTGTTTGTTTACAAGAATTTCACTGTATAAATAGTAGAGTATCTTAGTGAATTAAAGTCAATTTTTAAGCATTGTTTTGATATATAATTTAAGCTTTCATTTTTTAAATAATCCACTTTACTTATCACAGGAAGAAAATGGTAAAGAAACTGCTTCAACTCTAACAAAACAGCAGAATTGGTATCTGCTACAGAGTTGTAGGCTGTGTACACCAGCTATTCTTTTCAGTGGTTTTTAATTAAGGAGAGAAAACCTACTCAAAGAAGACAGAATATATCCTGTCAAAAAAATTTAGCATAACTCCTATAGGTTTAAAAGTGAATATCTAGTATAAAATGATGATGGTAATATGCTTTATCACAAATTATATAAATAAGCTTATCATCTTCAGTACTCATCACTTCATCCACTATATATATTTGTACATTATTATCATATACTGTTTTCACTTTAAATGGTGTGAATACCTGCCTCAACTTGCCGTTTGGATTTAGGACCAGTATACTGTTGTAACTGCAATAATGGATATTATGTTTCATGTCAATATTGGAATTTAATTAATAAACCAATTTTGTGCATGACCTTCTAATGCCCACCGAATGTTTTCTACAAAATGATATACATTCACAGCACGATCAGCATAAGCATCAATATAACTGCTTTTGTTACTACCTGTGAATAAATTATACAATTTCCATAAATTAATATTACCATATTCATCTTTGCAAAAGGATTCATCTTTGTAATAATCTTTTACAATTTGATTGATTTGACTATCACCCATAAGAAGCATAGGAATATCAACTTTAAGTGAATTTGGTAAGTTTGGATACATTCTGCATCTACCAATTAATTGTGCAAACTGATGTTCTGTTAAATACAATTCTTCTAACTTTTTTAAATGATGAAGATGAAGCGAATGATTGTAACTTTCTAATAACTGATACATGTGTAGTCTTAATTCATCTTTGTTTTTTACACCTACTTTTTTACTGTATCCATCTGTCCATATGCATAAATTCGTGCACACTTTATTTTGGAATCCTATGAAGAAACTGAAATATTCATCACTTCCTTTTTTAGATTGCAGTTTGTCCAAATGATAAGATTTTACACCGCCTGCAGTCAAGGTAAGAACATTTCCATCTATAACTGTTTTTACAGAAGGTATTTCTATAATAAATGCACCGCGTTCATAATAAAGGGTTTTTTCATGTTCTAAAAGTTGGTCTGCTGATTTATCTTTTGCATCAGGAAGTCTTCCTTTAATAGGATGGGATACTCTGATAGCAGGTGGTAAAATAATTTCATCTGTAAAAATATCTTTTAAGACATCTGTATATACTTCTATAAATTCTGCCATAGAAATCAACCGTTCATTATCTTTTGTGTATACTGGAATGATGTGTTTATTCCTGATATCAAAAAGGGTTGTTTCAACTGTATTAGCTTCTATAAAAGGAGTAGATGTGGATAAAATATTTTCTTCAATAACAGGTATTCCCTGATTAACGGGTTGTAATATAAGTTCCATTTTGTTGTGCTGGGTTTATGTTAGTAATAGATTGTAATTGGTCCCTTCTTAAAGCAAAAAGTTCTTTATAAGAAGTTTGTACATTTTGAGAACTGCTTCCATACAAATTAATAAGGTCTTTAATATTGCTACATTCTTGTATCAGTATTTGTATATTTTCTTCTTCTTTTATTTCTACTTCATCTGTTTGATTACACCACTGTAATATTTTTTTTCCTGTATCAGATGTAATGGTAAATTCAGGTTTGTCAATAAACAACTGTGTCCTGTCTTTACTGGCAGTTGCATGATGTTTGATGTCAATATCCAATACTATTGTGAATTCATAATCAATACCTTCTCTTGAAATTGCTTTTAATCCTACTTTCTCAGGAACTTGTTTTCCATTTTTTTCTTGAAGAACATAATCTTGCTTTGTACGAATGGTGGCAATAATATGCAGTGGAGATTGTAAAATAGTTTGCACAAAATTATTGTGAAGAGGTGTCAATTTTGACCAATTTGTAAAACTGTTGCCAGCCATATTTGCATGAATATCCAATATGGATTCCCACTCATGCGTGATGCTGTCAATGATGATTGTTTTCATTCCAGCAGATTCACATAATTTAATTGCTTGAATAAACTTTTCAGGTGTAAACGGTGCACCTATGTTAAGTACATTATACTTACCCATATGAGAATACAAATTAGCACTGTGATTTTCTGTGTCTATCACTGCAATAGATGACCAGTCATTGGTAAGACCATAGGCTGTTAATAGGGCAGAATATGTTTTTCCACTTCCACTTGGTCCTTGAAGTGCCATTTTAATTTTTGCTCTTTTTTTAGAGGCTTGTTGTAATTGCATGTTTAAATAATTTTAA
>CANHJJ010000010.1 GCA_947460565.1 Bacteroidota bacterium | reverse complement strand
GTTAATTGAATGCCATTATATAACTGAGTTCGGTTTTGTTTGAAACGCAAAATTTTCAATTGGGCATAAAACAACTCCTCAAATTTCAATCGCTTTTGTGCCTCATTTAATTTATTAAGAGACTCGGGGAAATGTATATTGATTAAGGATTGTCTGCGGTCGAGTAATGTTTCATTTTTGATAAGATAATCAGGAAGGGTTTCCTCCACATCAAAACGACTATCTGAAATCAATTGATTCAACAATTTCATGATGGCTTTTGAATCGAGCCCTCTAGCCTTCATCTTCTCACTCACATTATAAAAAGGTTGAATGTGCAAATACATTTTATTGGCTGCATCCTCAGGCTCGTCCAATGAAGGGTGAACTATATTATAACTTCTATTAAATTCAGCAGGCTTACCAAACACAATGTATTCTTTACCAAATTTAAGACTCTGTTTAATCCACTTTGCACCTTGAAACCAAACCAATTCTATCACACCAGTTCCATCACTAAAATCGGCAACAAGCCTCTCGGCTGAGCCTTTTCCAACAGTATGCATATTGGATATTTTGCCCTTTAATTGAATGTAAGGCAAATTAACCATATCTATATCACTAATCTTGTATATTTTACTCCTATCCACATGTCGAAAAGGGAAATGATACAAGAGGTCATTAAAAGTAAAAATCTGCAATTCTTTTTGCAATATTTCTGCTTTTGCAGGACCTACTCCTTTCAGATATTCTATGGGTGTTTTTAAAAACAATTGTAAATGCTTTGAATTAAATCACATTGTAAAAAAATCACATAACCCAAACTTATACAATTTTATTTCTTCACAAAGCTTTTTGCTATTCCATTATTAAGCCTAATGTAATAAAAGCCTGGTTTCAAATCTGCAACAGAAATGGTATGGAAAGGACTTTTCTTCATCTCAATTCTTTTCAACTCTTTTCCTAAAGCATCAAAAATAAACACAGCAAAATCTTTATCTGAGGCAGTGTTTAACAATTCGATTTGTATCTCCTCGTTAGCTGGATT
Organism: Bacteroidota bacterium; assembly: GCA_947460565.1. Lineage (GTDB taxonomy): Bacteria > Bacteroidota > Bacteroidia > UKL13-3 > UKL13-3 > RGVD01. The sequence goes on along the minus strand of CANHJJ010000010.1, from coordinate 18,494 downwards.
TGGATATAAATTGAACTGGACATTGGCTTCAATCTCTTTCACACTAGTAGCAGATTCGATAAGCATCACTTTACATTGATAAGGATTCAATGAAAGACCATCAGCGAAAGAAGCTGACAATATCATTGATTCCTTTTTGCGCTTATTCATCAAATCGAATAATGAATAATTACCATCAGATAAACCAGTTAGTGAGGTGCTTATGGCTAAGTTTGAAATACTTCTTGAGGAGGTATTTACCATTACAAGGATTTTTTGATTTCCAGATTGTCGTGTGAAGGCATATACTGAAGAATCACCTGTTAAAATATTTTGGTAAGTACCAATCGTTAATGCCACATTTTGATTCCTAATAGCAATTAATTTTTTATAGTGATTCAGAAGCGAATTGCTATCAGCAGACATGGTTTCTATATTATAACTTGGGTAATTGCTGTTTACACTTTGCCATGGTTTTGCAACACTAAAACCTGCATATGTATTGTTATTCCATTGCATAGGAGTTCTTATGTTCTCGTCAGGCTTGCTGCCTCTTAAACCAATTTCTTCGCCATAATAGATATAAGGAATACCTGGCAGGGCCAAGTACATACTTGCAGCCGCTTTCATTTTACCATCATTTCCACCAAGTTCATCATATACCCTATTTTGATCATGATTGGTTAAAAAAGTGGCAAATTCATTATTCAATAAATTATCATAAGCATATTGGGCTGCCTGCCTAACATATCCAGCGTTTGCAAATTTTACAGCACTTAGAATTGAACTTGCTAATTCAAATTCAAAGCAATAGTCTAGCTTGTGATTATATTGTACCACTGTACTTGTATTTGTCCAAACCTCTCCGACTGTCATCACATTTGGTTTGATTGACTTGATATAGGTATTGAATTGCGACCAGAATTGAAAGGTTTCGGGCTGATTCATAAGATTAGCTCCAGACTCATACAAATACATAGCGGCATCTAATCTAAATCCGTCAATATCCATGCTATCCAGCCAATACTTAGCAGCAGTGAATATACTATCTTTCACAGGCTGATAGGTATAATTCAAATCAGGCATTTCGCTCCAAAACAAAGCGTAATAGTTGCTATTATTTTTTGAATACCAGACATCTTGTCCCCATGGCCCCTTGTAGTTAGGCTTGGTAGCGCTCCATCGATAAAAGTCTCTATAGAATGGATCATTTGCCACCGCTTTCACAAACCAAGGATGTTGGCTTGATGTATGATTAATAACAAAATCAATTACTATTTTGATGCCTCTTTTGTGAGCCTCCTTCACCATATTTTTAAATTCAGAAGCCGATCCATATTGTGGGTTTACAGCTTTGTAATCAGTTACATCATAACCATGATAACTTGGTGAAGCATTGATTGGCATCAACCATATGGCATTGATGCCTAGGTCTGTATTAGTGCTAGAATCCCCATCATTCAAATAATTCAATTTAGCTGTTATTCCATTAAAATCACCTATTCCATTTCCATTGCTATCATAAAAGCTACGAACAAACATTTCATAAAAGACAGATTGATTCCACCATTTTGTTGAGGGCTGGGCAATTAAAACACTAGGCATTATTGCCAAAAACAGTAGGATATTTTTTTTCATTTAAATATGGTATGAAGATGAATTGAGTTGTCAAAAATACAACTATTTAATATCTTCCTCCGAAGTGTGATGAGGAGTAGGAATAAAATTACGGTTTGCTCCTTTTAATTTGGTCAAACTTTTCAATACCGTTAAAAACAAGAAGGGCACATATACAAGCGATTTAAGATATTTAGGCTTATAAAACTTGAAAGGAACCGCTATAACAAATGCTGTCAATGTGATAAAAAAACTTGCAGCCGCAGGAACAAAAAAGTAACTAAGGACAAAATAGTGAAGCACAAAAAATAAAAATGTTGAACCCAACATCAAAACCCTTGGAAGAAGCATGAACTGCAAAATTTTATTAAAATAATGTACATTGCCTTTTGATATCAGTGCCCACAAGGATTTAAGCAAATTTTTTCTGAGGTAAAACAATTGAGCGGACATCCATCTTCTTCTTTGAGACTGAAATTCTGAGAAAAGACGGGTCTTTTCGTCAAACAAAAAGATATTATCGTCATAGTAAGCAAACAAGTTCTCTTTACCAATTTCGACTTCAATTTCTTTATCAAAACCTCCAACCGATTTAAAGCCCATGAGTTTATCAAGAAAATAATCCCTTCTAAACACAATACCAGAGCCTATAAGAGCTGAATGTAATCCTAAATTCTGCATCCCTTTACGGAAAATTGAATTATTAATTTCTTCACTAATAGCATCTAAAATGGATACAGCAGTATCCAAATTTTTTGCCACGCGATGGGTTTGCAAAATAACCACATGGTGAGTTAACTTTTGGTTTAACTTATACAAATAATTGGGCTCCATCACATTGTCAATATCTATGACGATTACATTATCGAAATCACCCTCTTTTACAATATCATAGGCAGCTTTTACACACCTTAATTTTGCGCTGTGTTCAAAATGCATATCCAAGACTTCAGCTTTTGTTTTCCTGAGTTCTTCAATAGTTTCCGTTTTCAAATGATCGCCAACAACAATTATTTTAAACAACTCTTCAGGGTAGGCAATTTTGAGATTCTCAGCCAAACTTTCCTTAATCACTTTATCATTTTTGTAGGCTGGAACAATAATGGCAAACTTCCTATTAAAGTTAGTAAAGGTATTTTTTAATTTTTTCCTTGGAAAATTGGATGCAATGGCACACACTAGCATGTAGGTGCTAGTAAAAATGAGATAGCCATATAACAAATAAAAAAATATATAATGTATTTGCATCAATATTGGTACAAATGTATGTTTGAAGGCCTATTCGAACAAACTATTTTATGTAATTCATTGCAAAACAACATCTGATAATCAACAACATAATAATACTACAGGTAAAATCCAAATTTCTATTTGCCAAATTAACTGATTTACTGAACAAATTGATCATCGCAATACTAGAAGTTTTTACCTATTAAAGGACGTAAACTAATTTTCACAGTTACTATTTCGAATTCAAACAAATACAAAAATTGCATTATTTGCAATTTTGCAAATCAAGTTGCAGCATATGCAAGTAAAACAGCTATTGATGCTTTTTTAAAAATTAATTTGCATTCCTTGCAAAAAATAAATTGAAATAAGATTTAGGCCATTATTAATGTTTTTGAGTTGGATACACCTTTGAAGCATATTTTTAAAACAATAAAAGCCATGAAAAAATCAATTTGTTTAGTAGCTTTATTCATAAGTTTGATAAGCTTTGCATTTGCACAAAAAGTAAAACCAACATTAACCATTTTAAACATTGATAGCAAAGGCCTACCAATGGACCCATCACAACTAGGAAATCTAACCCGTATAGAGGTTGATAAACTCGATACCTTTGACGTAACCGACCGCTATGATGTGATGTACTTAATAGACAAAAACAAATTAAACATCACCAACTGTTATGGTAAAATGTGTTTGTTAGAAATAGGTAATACCATAAAAACAAACTATATGTTATCTGGCAGTGTTGAGTTGTATGGACAAACCATTATCGCCACTTTTAGATTGATTAATGTAGCAAATGGATCGGTAGAAAAAACAAGTATTGAAGAATATATCGATGTGCCAACCGAACTGCAACAAATCATCGGATGCAGTATTAAAAGAATGTTTGGAAAACCGGTAAACGATGATTTATGGAATAAATTAACCAAGCGCAACGATTACGAGAGTGCGTTAAATAATCCTACAAAAAACAAAGTAAACCTAAGTGGACCAAGATTTGGATATGCCTTTATGTTTGGTAAAGAAGCAGATGTATTTAGTGCGAGTAACGAAAGTGGAGGCTATAACACCTATCCAAGCGCATTTCAATTTGGTTACCAATTTGAAAAGCAATACTTGAACGAAGGAAACTTTCAAGCTTTGGTTGAATTTATCCCAATGATAACCGGTGTTGACCACCAACTATTTATACCAAGTTTGACTTTTTTGAATGGTTTTAGAAACAATAAACGTGGTTGGGAAATTGGAATTGGTCCTACCTTTAGTATCCTTAAAAGAATTGATGGAGGGGAAGTAAATGGTAAATTTTATACAAGTGATCAACTATTTACCATGGGAGTGAAAGACTACACAAAAACATCTAAATTAGATAACAGAGGCTCCCTTTCATTAAACTCTGCTTTAATTATTGCCATTGGTAGGACATTAAAGAGTGGCAAATTGAATATTCCAGTAAATATCTGGGCAAGCTTACCTAATTCTGATGGATGGAGAATAGGAATTTCTCTTGGATACAATGGTAAAAAATAAAATTGAAAGTAAATTGTCGGACAATTATGCGACAATTTATTTAAAAAAACTAATGCAATCCAAAATGAAAACAGCAATTATGCATTGGCTACCCAGATGTATTGTCATTTTATCAATTCTATTTGTAAGCGTTTTTGCCTTTGATACTTTCTCTTCTAATATTAATATTTGGCAACAATTGATTGATTTCTTCATTCACCTTATACCTTCTTATATATTACTTATTGCGCTAATAATTGCATGGAAATTTGAGTTGATAGGTGGAGTCATTTTTATTTTAATCAGTCTTGGATTTGCTCCATTTATTTTCAACCATAATTACCACATGAATCATTCAATAAGCATAAGCTTGGGAATAATCATGATGATTAATTTTCCTTTTTTTTTAGCAGGCATTCTTTTCTTATTAGATCATCAGAACAAAAAGAAAAATAACATCAAAGTCAATGTTAAATAGTAACAACTTGTTTTAAAAATGGGCGAGAAATGGCAATAATGAATATGTAAAATAGGTGGTTTCCAACGCCATTTTAAAAGTTTTGTTTTTTTGGCTAGTGCTAAAAATTAATAAACGATTATTTGAAATTTGAACCCTAGCATTATTCTTATTGCCGACCTCGTTCTAACATTGATCAGATATGTTCGGTATCAGATAATAACATGCTGTTTAGGAAGAATGTTAGCTACTGGCATTAAGCTAAATGTGGTAAAAAAATAAAACATGGTGCTTATTTTAGACTTGTTTACCGCTTTGCTTAATTGGATTTATTTTGAATCATTCCATAAAATTAGAGCTATTTGTCTATAAATTAACTCAATTAAAATTACCGAATAACAATGAAAACAAAACAATTTAGTCCTAAAAAAATTGCCTGTGCATTAAACGAGTATGATCAAGGTAAAAATGTAAATGAAATCACCCAATCACATGGTGTTAGCAAGACCGCATTTTATAAGTGGCGAAAGCGCTATGGAGGTATGAGTTATGATGAGTTAAAAAAATTAAAATCACTCGAAGTGGAAAATAGAAAGTTGAAACAGATTTATACTGGCTTAAATTTAGACTTACAACTTGTGAGGGAGATTATCGAAAAAAAACTTTATGGTTAATGGTTTGTCCAACTTTTTTTTTAGTTCTATTAAAAATTTATTTATGGTTTCCCCATCCTTTGTTCCTATAAAACTGAGGCACCATTTGTATTATAGTTATAACTTAATTCATCAAATTACTTTCACTTGATATGCCATACTTTCGATAGGCAACTGCCAATGAAATAGATTTGTCTTTTACAGACTGAACTTATTTTATTTTAAATTCACTTTCATATTGGAATGTGTTTGGCCTACTCTTTAGTCTTCATTTCCCCTGTTTTTTATAGTAGGTTAAATAGTTATGCATGAGTCATTCATATTTCAGTTTTTACTTACCCAGAACTAATGTAAAATTGTATTTTTTCGATACCTTATTAATGCAGTGAAGCTTGATTTCATAATTGCATTTAACGATGCTTTTCATAAAAATGCATACTCATAGAATGTAACTTTCGGAGATCAGTTAACAAGAACATTATTATTTATATTAATTTTGAATAAAAACAGAATCTGCCTTTAACCAAGAATCTCTGAAGGCAGCTTTGTTTAATCCTATTTCTATTTTGATTTCTTCAAAATAAGCAATCATTTTTTCGGTGGGCATATTGCCAGTCAGATCATCCGCAGCCATAGGGCATCCGCCAAATCCTTTGATAGCTCCATCAAACCTCCTGCAACCACTCCTATATGCTGCTTCAACTTTCTCCCTTACGGTATTAGGTGTGCTGTGCAAATGAGCCCCAAATTCGATGTGAGGTAATGATGAAATTAAATTTCCAAACAAATACGAAATTGATTCAGGATTGGCAATTCCAATGGTATCGCTAAGCGAAATAATCTTGACGCCAATTTGGTTCATTTTATTTACCCATTGCTCAACAATATCTACATTCCAAATATCCCCGTATGGATTGCCAAATCCCATTGATATATATATTACCAATTCTTTGTTATGTTTAATACATAAGTTTTGTATGGCTTCAACATTTATTAAACTGTCAGCAATACTACTATTGGTATTTCTTTGTTGAAAGGTTTCACTGATAGAAAATGGATATCCGAGATAATTAATTTGTTTATACTGACAGGCTGATTCTGCTCCTCGTTGATTGGCAATGATGGCTAATAGTTTACTTTTAGTATGATTCAAATCAAGATTTGCCAGTACCTCTGCCGTATCCTGTAATTGAGGAATGGCCTTGGGAGAGACAAAGCTTCCAAAATCAATGGTATCAAAACCCACTGAAAGTAAACCATTTAAATAATCAATTTTAGTTCGAGTGGGTATAAAATGGTGCAGTCCTTGCATGGCATCACGAGGGCATTCAATCAATTTTAAAGTCATTTTTTGATAGCAATTATTTAACGCTGCTAAATTAGAAGCATTTTTTTATCTTTGGCGTTCTTTTTTAAAACGTATAACTAATTTTATTTAATTAACATGTCTGAACTAAATGATGATGTAACCACTACACCTGAAATTACAAGCGAATTATCGTCTGTAGAGCAGAACCCAACTTTAGCAACTGAAACAGCTGAGCCAGCAGAAGTAACTGCGAATGCACCAGTGCCCGCAGCAATGGAAGAAAACAACACACCTGAAGCCACTCACAGTGAAAGTATAGAGTCTGCAACCCATGAAACAAGTAGCATTACAACTGATGCCATAGATCATATTGACATAAGTGATGATGAGCATGAACTTGTTGTTGAGGAATTACCAGATTTTAACCACTTAAGCAAGGAAGAATTATTGGCTACAGCCATCACTGCCGCTCAAAATAAAGAGGTAAATGAAGCTATTCAAATTTTAAAAGTAATTCGCCCGCAACTTGATGCAGCCTTGAATGAAGAAGAAGCACAATCCCTTCACAAATTTATTGAAGAAGGGGGCGAAAAAGATAGTTTTGAATGGAAAGCAGGCGATAAAATTCGAGAACAATTCAACAAAATATTCAAAGAATTAAAAGATAAAAAACAGGCTATTAAACAGGCTCAAGAGGCAGAAAAAGTTAAAAACTTAGCTGCTAAAAATGCCATATTAGAGCAGATTAAACAGCTCAACGAAAGTGAAGGCACTATGGATAGTTTGAAAAAACTGAAAGAGTTGCAAAACGAATGGAAGCGCATTAAACATGTGCCAGCTGAAAACGTTGAGAGCATATATGAAAGCTACAGGGTTCAAAATGAAATTTTCTATGATAAATTTCGTATCAATATCGAGTTGATTCAATTGGATAGAGAAAAGAATTTGGATCAAAAAATTGACTTGTGTAAAAAAGTAAGCGAATTATCTGCTGAAACTAGCTTAAAGAAAGCCTTAATTTCAGTAAAAAAATTCCAAGAAGATTGGAAAAACATAGGTCCAGTGCCTAAGGAAGCCAATGAAGATATTTGGGCTAGATTTAAAGCAGAAGTTGATAAGGTATATACTTTTATCAAAGCTGAAAATGAAAAAATGGAAGGAGTTAGACAAGAAAATCTAGCTGCCAAACAAAGCATTTTAGTAAAAGCCAAAGAATTAGAATCATTCACTACAAATCGAATAAAAGATTGGTTAGAAAAAACAGAATATGCCAATCAATTGATGGAGGATTGGAGAAAAATTGGACATATACCATTGTCGGTGCGAGAGGAAATTTGGAATGATTTTAGAACAGCAAGAAACAATTTCTTTAATAACAAAAACAATTACTTCAAAACAATTAACCACGAACGTAATCAGAATCTAAAACTGAAAACTGAAATGTGCGAGAAAGCCGAAGAAATATCTGCAAATCCTATTGATTGGGCCAAACAAACTGAGGAACTAAAAGGTCTTCAAGAAAAATGGAAATCAGTGGGGCAAGTGGGTGATAAAATGAATGATGTCATTTGGAAACGTTTCCGATCGGCCTGTGATGCTTTTTTCGCAAAAAAAGCTGAAAGGTATGCTTCGGTTATAGATGAGCAAAAACAAAATCTCGAGAAAAAACAAAGCCTAATAACTAAATTAGAAGAATTAGCTGCTCAAGAAGATGTTCCAAATGTTTTTGCTGAATTAAAAATCATCCAAGATGAGTGGAACGGAATTGGCTATGTGCCTAATGCCAACAAGAATGATATTTTCAAAAAATACAATGATTTGTTAGACAAATTATATGGCAAATACCGTCAATTAAACAAAGATATGCGTAGCGAAAAAGAGCGTCAACAATTCAACGAATTGGCTACTGCACCAAATGGCGCCCACCGCCTACAGCGTGAGGAGAAAATACTACTTGAGCGTATCAAAGGTATGAAAGGTGATATAGACACCTGGGAAAATAACCTTGGCTTCTTCAAACATGGTAATTCAAAAAATGCCATGGCTGAACAAATTCAAGATAAAATTGCCATTGCCAACAAGCACGTAAAAGAGCTTGAAGAAAAACTAAAAACCTTGAGAAGCATCAAATCAAAAAGCGAAAGCGAAGCTTAATTTTATACTTATAACAACAAAAACGCAGGGCTGCGAGGCTCTGCGTTTTTTATTATGAATGAACATACATTACCTTAAAAATTTAATTCTACATTATATTCAAGCCACATTAATAGATGTGTTGCACTCCCCTTTTGTTTATAAACTCTACAAAACAAGTATAAAAAAACAAAAGAATAACGAGGCCTTTGAAGCGATTGAAAAACTAAGACAAGAACTAAAAAAAGACAATACCCAAATTGCATTTAATGAAATAGGAGCAGGTTCAAATTTTGCCAGAACCAAAACTATGTTGGTGACAGAAATTGTTAGCAAGCACGCCAAGCCTAAACGCATTGCAGAAATATTGCATCATGTATCCCTAAATAACCATTGTAGCTATAGCATTGAGTTAGGAACTTCACTAGGTATTTCTACAGCTTATTTGGCTTTGGCACACAAAGAAAGAGCCTTGCACAGTGATATCTTAATGAATAGTGTGGAAGGCAATAAATCAGTAATACAAAAAGCACAATCCAATTTGGCAAAATTGCAATTAGATGGGTATGTCAATTTGGTAGAAGGTAATTTTGATGCTGTGTTGGATGAAATATTAAAGTATTACCCACAACTCGACCTTGCTTTTATAGATGGAAACCACAAAAAAGAGGCAACGCTCATGTATTTCCAACAAATGTTGCCATTGGCTCATAACAACTCAGTATTTATTTTTGATGATATATATTGGAGCAAAGGCATGACCGAGGCATGGAATGAAATAAAAAAACACCCACAAGTTACTGTTACGGTTGATTTATTTTTTGTAGGGTTGGTGTTTTTCAGAAAAGAACAAGCCAAACAAGACTTCAAACTCAGGGTTTTGTAGGTAGTTTTCCCACATTATCAGTGTAAATTGGTAGATAAAATTTAAGTATTATAACAGCAATGTGCTTAATAAGCATTAATTTTGCGGCTCAAAAAAAATTACAATTTTGACATTAATTAAATCAATTTCAGGTATTAGAGGTACAATAGGCGGCAAAGCTGGGGATGCATTAACCCCTATTGATGTTGTAAAATTCACTGCCGCATATGGCAGCATGATTAAGGGCGACAAAACTGAATGTAAAGTAATAGTTGGAAGAGATGCCCGTATCAGTGGAGATATGGTTAATCGCTTGGTATGCGGAACTTTATCTGGATTAGGAATAAATGTAATCGATTTAGGTTTATCAACCACACCTACTGTTGAAATGGCGGTAGTTATGGAAAATGCCCAAGGAGGTATTATTTTAACTGCTAGTCATAATCCAAAGCAATGGAACGCGCTTAAGCTTTTAAACGAAAAAGGTGAATTCATCAGCGATGAAATAGGAAAACAGGTGCTTGCAGTTGCTGAAAGCGGTGAAATCAATTTTGCAGATGTTGACAAACTGGGCAGCATTAGCGAAAACAAAGATTATATAAGAAAACACATTGACGAGATTATAAAAATCAAATTGGTGGATGTAGATGCTATCAAAGCAAAGAAATTTAAAATTGTGGTAGATGCAGTGAATTCGACAGGTGGCATTGCCATTCCTATGCTATTAAGGGCATTAGGCGTTGATGATATTGTAGAAATATTCTGTACTCCGGATGGCAAATTCCCTCATAATCCTGAGCCACTACCTGAAAATCTAACAGCCATCTCAAATGAAGTGATTCGTCAAAAAGCGGATTTAGGAATCGTTGTAGATCCTGATGTCGACAGACTTGCACTGGTAAATGAAGATGGAAGCATGTTTGGCGAGGAATACACACTCGTAGCTGTAGCTGATTATGTATTAAAAAATGTAAGTGAAGAAAGCCTACATGCTTTTAATTTCAAGAAAAATACAGTTTCAAACCTATCATCTACCAGGGCATTGCGCGATGTAACGGATATGCACAAAGGATCATACAATGCCAGTGCTGTGGGTGAAGTAAATGTTGTTAAAATGATGAAGGAAACCCATGCTGTAATTGGTGGTGAAGGGAATGGAGGTATCATTTTCCCTGAATTGCATTATGGAAGAGATGCCATGGTAGGAATAGCATTGTTCCTAACTCATTTGGCCAAAAGTGATAAACTTTGCTCTATTTTACGGTCAAGTTACCCTGATTACACCATTGCCAAAAAGAAAATTGATCTAGATGACAACATCAATATTGATGAGCTTTTAGAAGGCATTAAAGAAAAATATAAAAAACAACCTATCAACACCGTGGATGGTGTGAAAATTGAATTTGAAAATGAATGGGTACACTTGCGAAGAAGCAATACTGAAGCCATTATACGTATCTATGCTGAAAGCAAAAGTGAGGCTACTGCCAATCACCTTGCCGAAAAAATCATCATGGATATGAAGCAAATCATCAAAGGATAATAAACCAAGGCCCCTGAATCAATAATCATAAACAAATAAAGCATGCAGTGTGGAATCGTAGGCCTACCGAATGTAGGCAAATCAACATTATTTAATTGCTTGAGCAATGCAAAAGCCCAAGCGGCCAATTTTCCTTTTTGTACCATCGAACCCAATGTAGGCGTGATTACTGTGCCTGATGAGCGTTTAAATGTCTTAGAAGGATTGGTGAAGCCTAACAAAGTGGTGCCCACAACCATCGAAATTGTAGATATTGCAGGTTTGGTGAAAGGTGCAAGCCGTGGTGAAGGTTTAGGAAATCAGTTTTTGGCAAATATTAGAAACACTGATGCCATCATACATGTGCTTCGTTGTTTTGATGATGATAATGTGATTCACGTAGATGGTTCGGTTAATCCCATCCGTGATAAAGAAATTATAGATACTGAATTACAGCTTAAAGATTTAGACTCGGTTGAGAAAAAATTACAGAAAGTAGCGCGTGCTGCCAAAACAGGCGACAAAGACGCTAAAAAAGCCGAAGAAGCCTTGTTAAAATACAAAGCCTTATTAGATGATGGAAAATCGGTGAGAAGTGCTGTGGTTACTGATGAAGAGAAGGAACATATAGCTGATCTATTTTTGTTAACTTCAAAGCCTGTAATGTATGTTTGTAATGTGGATGAGGCTTCGGTGGTAAAAGGAAACAAATATGTTGATATGGTAAAGGACTATGTAGCTAATGAAAACGCAGAGGTTTTGATAATAAGTGCAGCTATTGAAAGTGAAATATCAGGCCTTGATAGTTATGAAGACAGAATAGCATTTTTAAATGATTTGGGTCTTAATCAAAGTGGTGTAGCCAAATTGATTACTGCCTCATATAAACTGCTTAATTTAATTACATATTTCACCGCTGGTGTGCAAGAGGTAAGAGCATGGACAATAGAGAATGGTTACAAAGCTCCGCAGGCGGCAGGTGTAATTCATACCGATTTTGAGCGTGGCTTTATTAAAGCAGATGTAATAGCCTACGATGAGTTTAAAAAACATGGCTCTGAAAGTGCATGCCGCGAGGCAGGTGCATTGAGAATGGAAGGCAAAGAGTACCTCGTAAAAGATGGTGATTTGATGCACTTTAAGTTTAATGTATAGTGATATTGTATTTTATTCTAATTGAAAATCACTTTCATAAAAATAAAATACACAAAAAAATAGCATATGACTTGCACTTATAGATGATAAACTTATATTTGCACTCCATTTGCGAAAGTAGCTCAGCTGGTAGAGCGCAACCTTGCCAAGGTTGAGGTCGCGAGTTCGAACCTCGTCTTTCGCTCCATTAAGTTATTTGTTATTGTTATTTGTTTTATAACAACGAATAGTCAAAAACAAATAACTTTTTTAATTTTTGCCCGGGTGGTGGAATTGGTAGACACGCAGGACTTAAAATCCTGTATCCTTTAAAGATGTGCGGGTTCAAGTCCCGCCTCGGGTACAAAAACGAAGAGCTTAATTAGCTCTTTTTTTATGCCCTAAATCAACGCTACAATTATCTATTGTTTTTCTATTCTATAGCTGAATGTCCCGTCTATCAAGAGGGTATAAAGACCAAACGACAAACTGCTAATATCAATTTCTTCATTGGATTGTTTAATCAGACCTTTCAGAACCTCCTCCCCTATGCTATTCAGAATAACAAATGGGTAACATTTTTCATTAAACTCTATATCAATGAGGATTTTTTCTTTACTTGGGTTTGGATAAACTATGAACGCGTCTTTTTTTTTATTTTTACCTATACCTGAATGTTTGTTATTGATATAGGGATCTAAAAAGTCACTCATATCTAATTCATGCATTTTTTGATCAACTGTGACAAAAGATCCTCTGCTAAAATATTCATTCGTAAGATAATATTTCAAACCGTCTGTGCTGGTAATACCTTCTATCTGGTTAAAAGGTAATGACAAGGATATTTTCCTTTTATTGGCCGCAAAAAAATCATCTCCCTTGAAATCATATAGTAAATATAAAAAAGGCTGCAATAGGCTACTATAACCACACAAGACAATCATCCTTTTTGATTCAAGGTAGTTAGCACCAGTTATTAAACCTTGCACATTTAAATTATCCTTCAAGCGAGCGGAATAGGTTCCAGGTGTTTTTGGCAAAACATACAATGAGGTTTGATTAGTCAGCCATTGTTTAGTAAATAAGTAAATACTATCTGATGAGACTATGAAGGCTTCGCAATCAAAATCGGTTTTGTTTGCTCTGTTTGGGGTAAAATCAGTTTGGCTGCTGTAACTGAACTTTATGGTATCAACAATAGGCGCATTGTTCAACAAAGAACTTTTATCGATTCTAAAAATCCTCAGATTTTGGCGCACTCCTGTAGAATTGTTTCCAAAATCACCCACATACACAAAATTGGCATCTTGCGATATTTCTTCCCAATCTGTATTATAGGTATTTGTTAAGGTAATGGATTGGCTTATGCTACCATCCATCGTATCTAATGCGTATAGTTTTAGATCGTCATTATCATTATGCGTCCAAATATGATTGTTCCATTTTATCAACCCTGAAGTTTCAATCACTTTTGCATCCAAGTTCAAGCTTCTATAAGGTGCAACAGAAGTATCTACATAAATACAAGAACCATTGTTTTTGGTAGCACTTGGGTTGTAGTTAGAGGCCATAGGGTCAGTGCAACCAAATGTTTGAGCATGAAGGCAATAAGCAGAAAAGAAAATTAGCAGAGTAAAAGTAAATATTTTGAACTTAAACTTCATTTTATAGGCAAACGTTTAATTCAAAAAATATAAAGGAACTTACCTAGTTCAACAATTTACTAACTGACACCTCAACAGAGTCAGACATTTGACTAAGGGTACTTTTAGCTAATGTATCACCATTGGTAGTATTGATAATATACGCTGCAACCGACACATTGGTATTGATATTATTTTGAAGAGCTTTCAATTTAATATAGGCTGTTGAAGGCTTATGAAAATTTTGACTAATTGTTTTTGTTGCATTTCCAGGAAGACTGCCTTTTTGTGTAGCACCATCTTTGTCTGTATATTCCCATTGCGAACGAGATGCATTCGTTGACACGATAACATAATTAACATTCACATCATTGCTAGTGGAAGACTCATCCGACTTAGAGCATGAAAGAATAACAAGTGAACATAAAACGAAAGCGCTAAATAATATCTTTTTCATAATAATAAATTTCTATACAAAAATACCTATTCAAAATGTAAATGCAACATTAAATTTGAGAGAAATTAATCCTCTAATTCCAATTCAAGCTTGTATAACTGGTCTTCCCCTTCAATATGATATATATCTAAGGCGGTTATGATGGCGAAACTACCCCAAAGCAAAACTGCAATTTTATCCTGATCGCTATACCCATTTACCACCCCATGAGCGAGGTAGGTAACTAAACCTAGTAGTATGGCTGCTGCAAATATTTTCACCTTGATGTCAATGGCATTATAAACCAACCGAAATCCTGTTTTATATACAAAAAACAAGATAGCCATCCAACTTAGCAAGCCTATCCAACCGCTTTCGGCCAAAGGATTTAAATATTCACTATGAGCGTGTCCTTGGTCTCCAAAATGTGTGGTAATTTCAGTTTCAAAAGCAGGGTCTTGGTATACTGCATACTTGAATGGATAAGTGCCTGGACCAAATCCAAAAATAGGCTTGACCTTAGACATATTGATGGCAGCCACCCACCTATTTAAGCGTTCTAAATTTGATTGATCATTATTAATATTTGAAATGGATTCCAAATGTTGTTCAATTCCCTCTGCCGAGTTCTGCTTATTCAAGGAAAGTCTGTATATTATTTCATCTTGATTAACTAAGGCAACAGTTACAACTGAAGCTAACAATAGTATAAGGGCATTAAACCTTACCCTGAATACAAAAATGAGACTAAATGCAAGCGAAACAGCAACGCTTAGCCAGGCCGCACGTGTAAATGAAAATATCAAACCTAAAACCAATATGATTAAAACAGGTATTGAGATTACAAACAAAGTAGAATTGAGTTTGATGTTAAAAGCAAAGACAATGAACAATAAAACAATGGGAATAAAAAAAGCAATAGCTGCTGAATAAACTCCATGTGCTTCATAAAATGGTTGCATGATTTCAAATGAAGCTCTCTGTGAAAAGCTTTCTTCACTATGCTTGTAAAGGGTGAATATAATAACCCCAACTAAAGGGATTATATAAAGCCATAAGTATCGACTGATGTTTTTAAATTTCTTAAACAAAACAACTGCCAAAAAATAAAATACCACCACATACCAAAACCTTGAAGTAAAAAATTTAAGGGAAATAATTTTTTCAGTACTTGTAAATGAAGTAAACAACACCCAAGCCAAATTAACTAAAATAGCAATGGTTATAGGATGTTTAAAAACCCTGAAATCATAGGTACCATCAATGATGTATTTGAATATTACCAAGCCACAGAGACAAATGATAAAAGGTTCGTCAGGAAGGGTAAGTCCTAACCCTCCTACTACATTCAAATCGGTAATAGATAGTGGAACTAGAAAGACTATGAATAAAATGAGCATATCAATTCTAAAAATGCCCAAAAGCAATACAACAAAAATAATAGGGATAATGCCTATCCAAAAGTAACCCAATGCAACAGCGATAGAATTTACGATAAGAAATATCGCACTAATGATATAAAACCAACGAAGAGAAATCGATGACTTAATAAAATTAATCAAGGTAATTGGCTTTTTGGTTTTGGTATTTTTCTAAAATTAATAATACAATGCAACCTAGCACAAAGGCACCAAAGGTTGATACCAAAACGATAAGCCATCTTACTGGATAGGCTTTTTTATCAGCAGGAACAGCATGGCTGATTACGAAGACATTACTCATTACTGAGTTTACATCCACCCTTGCTCTTTCGAGCTTTTTGCTCAATTCAGTTAAACTTTCGGTCTCATATTCGAGTTGGGATTTCAAGCCATGTGCCTCCGCTCCATATAAGGCTAGGGCATCTTGTTGTTTTTTGATAAACCCAGCATCACCACCTCTAGAAGCCAAGGCAGTAACTGCCTGAGATTGGTCCTCGAAACTATAAACACCTTTAGCACCAATTTCTTTCATTCTACCTTCAATATCAGCAATTTGATTTTCTTTATTTTTATACTGTTGCTCAATTATGGTAAGGGATTGCATGGCCACATTGCGTTGCACTTCGGTCTTAACTGAATCAGCAGTTTCAATAATGCCATTTGCCAATTCAGCGGCTTTCGAGGGATCTACATCTAACACACTCACCTCAATGGATGCGTAGGGCGTTTTACGAACTGAAATATATTCATCATATAACAAACCTATTTTGTAGTTTTTCTCTTTATCATCCGCATTTACATTATATCGTTCTAAAAGGTTAAATCGAGCAATAACTTTGGACTTTAAATAATCTGACTCCAATATTTGAACAAACTGCTGAGCCGAAACCTGCTCTCCAAACTCCAAAGGGTCTTTTCCTTTCACTCTACTATCTGACAAGATAGCTGTTGAGATAGAGTAATTGCTTGTCGGGTAAAATACTGCCTTTGATAAAAAACGAGGTTTGATAATGAAAGGGCTTGAAAAGAGAATTGACAATATTACTGCCAAAGCAGAAACATAAATAAGCGGACGCTTCCAACGGCTGATAAATTTCACAACATCAACCAATTCGAAGTAATACGACTTTTTCTTTTTACTCATAATCACAAATTACTTTTGCCAAAAATATAAAAAAATGAGAAACCTTATGCGTTAAGTTTATTTTTAAGCAATTCTAACGACAATTTAAGGTTGAATATTTTGAATGTGAATAACAATACCGTAGACAATGATAATGAGATAACTACAGCCAAAACCCAATTAAAAACATAGTACTTCAATAGCAAAGAAATAATAAAAATGGCTGCGGTATATAACAGAATCCTGACAAACAAGTTCTTATTAAACTGTAATTCGTCTAATTTGTAAGCAAAATAAGTATTACTAAATGCAATAAAACCCTGCGTGATTAAGGCTGCATAAGCAGCTCCTAATGATTTGTATATTGGAATTAAAATGATGTTAAATAATACATTTAGAACCAAAGCAATAAAAGCCAATTTGTTTAACAAATGTAGACTCCCATTGGCCGTTAACAAAGTTCCAAAAACATACATAAAACTGAATGAAATAAAGCTTATCATGGTGATAGCAAATACATTAACAGACAAATCTGTACTATGGTGGTAAAGCAAATTCATCACTTCAACCCTAAATACAATGCAAACACTGCAAATAATTAATGAGGGCACGATCATGAGGCCTATACACAAATCCACGAGGTTGCTTACATTTTCGTTCTGCTGAAGCATTCTTGAGAATAAAGGTAATAGAATTACCGCAATCAATGCAATCATCATGTTACCAGCATCTAAAAGCCTATAGCCTTGCGAGTAAATGCCATTTTGATAATCACCATCAGGTAATAATTGTCTCAATAGAATGCTGTCAATACGGGTATAAGCCATCATGATGAAGGCCAATAATGCATAGGGATAGGTTGACTTGAAAATCTGAATAAGAATTTCTTTGTCAAACACAAAGGAGATTTTTTTGATTTTGGATTTTACAATCAGAAAAGAACAAAGGGCAGCAATGGTATAAGATAGAGTTTGTGCGTAGATATAAGATTCTAGTGTCAAAGGAAACACATTGCCCCAAATCATAGCCGAACAAAATACAATCATCAATACCCTATCAATAATTGAAAGAACCGAATCTGTTTTGAAAAAATGCAAGCCACTTACATTGCTTCTAAAATACATGTTGAAGAATGACATCACTTGGGTAAAAGCTATTACTGCCAAGAAATACAGCCTAGAGCCATCATAGTTCAAAAGCAATGCAGCCGATACAGTAATTAAAAAGTATGCGAGTGAGTAAAGTATTTTAAGACTAAAAGTAGCAGCAAAAAACTGTGGCGCTTTGTCCGGGTGCTTGGCTATTTGGGATGATGTGTAATTGTTGATACCAAACTCTAGTATAACGGATAAAATGAGTGTAAAGGCAACTAAGTTGTAATACATCCCATAGGTTTCAGGACCAAGAATGTTTTGAACTGTTCTATCAATACCAAGTACCCAAAAGGGTTTGATAAG
>CANHJJ010000009.1 GCA_947460565.1 Bacteroidota bacterium | reverse complement strand
TGCGGCAAATACAATTTTAGCTTCAGATGCATCAAATAAAAACAACTATTTTGTTTCTGGAATTGGCGCAGGTACTTTGATTTCATTCAATAACAACACCCAGCTTGGAACAAATATTTTTGATGTAAGAAGATTTAATAGTACAACAAGTCCTGCAACTGCAAATATCACCAATGATATAGGTTCATTTAGTTACCCTGTTAGCTTTCCAAATGATACCTTGCCTAATATTAATACAGCAACTGCAAGCTTAGTATACGGTACTGCAAATACTTTGCCTACCGTATGTAAAGATATATATGGCAATGCTCGTCAGGGGTGTCCGGGATTTAATGTTAATTCGGGTGTTACAGGCAGATGTGTTGGGGCTGTTGAGTTTGATAGAAGTTTTGTGCCATTTTTTGGAGGTGGAACCTATTTAATTAATGGAGCTACAGATAATCCTCCTACAATTACTTCGCCTCAAACAGGTTCGTTTGCTACAGTTAGAAGTGCAATAAATTACCTTAATGCCAATGGTGTGGAAGGTGCATTTGGGGGTATTCTTCCAGTTAAATTATTATTGTCTAATGGATATGTTGGAGAGACAGATACGTTTTTAGCTCCTATAACTGTTTTGGATTATCCAAGAGCTAATCCAAACAGACCTGTTGTTTTGTCTGTAATTCCAAACAGATTTGATACCATTAGAGTGGCTTCAAATAAAATTGCAAGAGGCATAACCAATGCTTCTTTAATAAGATTAAGTGGTGCTTCGTATTTTGAAATTAATGGTGATAATGGAACAGGATCTAGAGGGCTCACACTTCTAATGCCGCAACAAATGTCTGGTTTCTCAAATAGAGTGGTGGATTTAATTGGTGGTAACGCACCGATTGCAACAAGTGATAGTTCTAACAGTAATTCATCAATTAGAAATTGTAATATTATTGGTGTAAGTTCAACATTGAATGATAGTACCTTTGCGGGCATTTATATGGGTGGTGTAAATATTGTTACATCAGGAACTACTTCTGCTAATCTTAATGCAAGATATGGTAGAAACAGTTACAATACCTTTGATAATAACTTTATTGGAGGCGTGCAATATGGTATATATATGCGTGGACGTACGCTAAAATCTGAAGTAGATAATGGCAACGTGATTAGCAATAATGTAATTGGTGGGGATATTGCTCCTTCAAGTTCTTCTAACACAAATTATTGGGGTGGTTTGGCAAATGCTGCTGGTATTTCAGTGAATGGCCAAAGCAATTTAATAGTAACTAGTAATATCATTAAAAACAATATCCCAAGCTTTGGAAATAACCGAGGTATAGAAGTAACAGTTTGGCCAGTTAATGGTACTTCAGCTGCAAATACATCAATAGGCAACAATATTACTATTGAGAAAAATGAAATATACCGAATCGCTTCAAATGTAGCCCCCTCTGGGGCTATGGGTATCGTGTTAAATTATGGTGGTACAGGTATTACAGATAGTACCAATTTAGGTGCTAACATTGCTATTAATAACAATAGAATTAGCGGAATAAGGGCACAAGGGACAGCATTGGTTTCGGCAACTGCCTCAACTTTTACAAATAACGTATTTGGTATTTTAATTGATGCCCCTTCTGTAGTGATGAGAAATAGTGGAAACACACAATTAGGCGTATCATTAAATTATAACTCGGTTAGCTTAGGACAATCAAATACACTTTCTGGAACCAATGTGCTTAGCGCTGCCTTAGGTATATCACAAAATATTAGGGGTGGTGTTTCAGCTAGGAATAATATTTTCCAAAATAAATTAGGTGTTGCCAGCGGTACAGGTAATGATGTGTTTGGAGTTGCTGTTGGTGGAACTGTAAATCCATTTAATAATGGTAGTACAATTGCACCTTTTTCAAATATCGATTACAATAACTATTACGCATCAAGTCCTACTGCTGGTGCTACAGTTGCTCATTTTGCTTCGTCTGTTCAAACAACTCCTACTGCTCCAATCTTGTATAATACTTGGGATAGAATATTAGGTTTTACATTGGGTGATACTGCATCAATTAACTTTGTAGCACCTTTTACCAATGATACCAATCTATTTATACCAGGTGTGGTTTCGCCACTCTTTAGAGCTGGAATTCCAGTGTCTAATATCTTTACGGATGCTTTTGGAAACAGCAGAAATGTGTTTAATCCTACTATTGGTGCTCATGAGTTTTCTGGCAGTGCTATTGATAGCGTGCAACCACGTATATTTAATTATTCTGACCCGACTGCTTGTTATGCTTCAGGTATTGTTTTGAACTATCAGATAAATGATAGATTCTTATTAAATGATACATTGTATTACATCATAAATAATGGAACAGAGCAATCGGTGCAATCAACCATTTTTAACGGTAATCAAAGAATTTATATTATACCAAATCAGGTGCCAGGAACTTTAATAAGAGTAAGAGTTTCAAGCAACGACTTTGCAGGGAATAACGGACGCAATCCTATGTATAAATCATATGATACAATCAGTACCAGTATTTCTAATTTCCCTTATGCAAATGGATTTGAAGGTGGAAATGTTCCTTATTGGCAAGTGCTTAATTTAAGTGGAAATGCTACTTGGTTGTTAGGACAAACAGGTTCTGCAATAAACCCTTCAGCGCCTCCATACAGCGGATTGAAAACAGCCAATTTTAATTCTTCAACATTCACGGCCAATTCATCCGCAAGATTACTTTCGCCTTGTTTTGATTTTACCAATATGCAAAATCCAACATTGAGATTTGCTTTTTGGCAAAGTAACGATGTTAATACTAAATTGGACAATTTGGACATTAAGGTTGGTATTGGTAATTACTATGGTTCTGTAGCCAATTTTATAAGGGTGAATCAAAGTTTAAGTTTTGGTAGGTATACGGTGTTTGAGGTTTGTCTTGCAAACTTTGCAGGTCTTCAAGGTATTCGTATTGCCTTTGATGGTGTTGCTGCCGGTGCGGGTCAAAATATGCTTATTGACTCTATTCAAGTATTTGATGACTTCCAAAGTCAAGCTATTAGTCCTAAATTACTGAATGCTTGTTTCAGGGATTCGGCCTCTTTTACTTTATCAGGATCTGATCCAAGATTTGTTTATTCTTCATATGATATTGTTAAAATGGGTAATTCAATGATTGATTATAATGGAACCGGTGCATCATTAACATACAAATTGCCTCCTAATAGAAGTGCTGATACTGTTAAAGTTGTCATTAATGCAGTTAATCCTTTATCTGGATGTAGCAATTATTTACCTGATACCGTGTCTATAGCAATTGGTCGTTTTTACAATGGCCCATATGTTTCTCCAAGAGTAACAGCCTTCACCGGTGCCTTTAATGATGGAACATCTTTCTTCCCTGATGGTGCAAGAGTGGGTGATACACTAACTTATGAAATTAAAGCACCATCATTCTTGACAAATGCCGATTATGGCACCTTGTGGGAAGTGGCTAATTATTCACTAAAAACTTCAACAGGCACTTCTGCCCAAAACTTTACTCTATTGCCAGGTAATGCATCTACTTTGCCTGCTTTAAGATTTATTGCGCAAGCAAGCGAGTTAAATAGTACCTTTAACTTGAATTTGAGTATCAGACTTAATACCACAGGTTGTGATTCTACTTATTCTCGTGTGTTAAGTGTTATTTCAACTCCAGTTCCTCAATTGATTTCTAGTGTTGATACAGTTTGTGCTTTAACTAATTTACTATTTACAGGTAACTCATTAAGCGCACCTGGTGATGGACCGTATAATTACATTTGGAGTTTTGGTGATAACTCAAGCGCGGGTACTCAAATTGTACAAAAAGCATATTTAGCAGGTGGTATATATACCGTAAGGTTAACGGTTGGGAATCGTCTAGGAATAACTGGTAGTGCAACAAAACAAATTTTTGTTAGAACTAGTCCAACAGTTAATTTTACTTATGATTTACCTTGTACAGGTGATGCTTTAAAACCAACAAGCTTTAAGTCAAATGCCCAACCATTAGGTTCAACTTATTTATGGTCTTTCCCTGGTTCATCGCAAACAACTGCCAATGCTAACTTTTACTTTGGTCAATCTGACACAACCTACTCAGTTAAATTGAAAATTAAAAACACTGAAGGTTGTGAGCAAGAGCAAACCCAAAACCAGATATATGTTTTTGCCAGACCAAAAGCTAGATTCACTACCTCTAATGTTTGTTTAGGTGTTAAATTGCCATTGTCAGATTCATCTACAATTGGTTCAGGATCGGTTGGTCGTTTCTGGGATTTTGGCAATGGTGATATTTCTTTAGGTGCTACACCTACTTATAAATACCCTGCGAGTGGTACTTATTTGGTTACCTTAATTGCTCGATCAAACTATGGTTGTGCTGATACTTTGCGTAGAACTGCCACCATATTTGATAAACCTGTGGCTAACTTTAAATATACTACTGCATGTGCTTCAGGTCCTGGCACTTCAAAATCTCAACCAGTAGACTTTACCAATACTTCATCTTTCAGTGGTGGATTTAATAATGTAAACTATAGTTGGAATTTAGGTGATAATACTACTTATGATGGTGTCACGCCAAACAAAACCTACTCATCTATTGCAGATGTAGATAATCCATTCTATGTGAAATTAGTAGCTACTGAAATAAACAATGGTTGTAAAGATTCTATCACTTTACCAGTGATTGTAAGTTATAAACCAGTTGCTCAATTCTCAGCTTCTAGAACTACTGTTTGTAACAACTCCGCAGTTGTGTTTAACAACTCTTCGCGTATGCCTGATAATTCAGCATTGGAAAATAAATGGACATTTAGCGGCTTAAATGGAAGTACAGAACAATCTCCTACTTTTGTTTTTAATGGCGTAAATACCTATAATGTTCAGTTGATTGTTAAGTCAGTTAGCAGCACTTGTTCTGATACAGCCTACTTACCAATCAATGTGGTTCCTGCTCCTTCTGTAAAAATCAAAATTGATTCTATTGGATTTGGTCAACGTAGGTTTAAAATGGTACCAACAAATGTTGCTGATAGTATTAGCCCTACCAACTACACTTGGACTATTAATGATTTACCTCGTACTACCTTTAATGTGGCGAATCCTAGCTTCTACTTCGATAAAGGTAAACAATGGTACACAATCACATTAAGAGTGGATGATGGAAGATCGGGCTGTTCGATCACTGCAGTTGATTCATTCCAAAATGACAATGTGGGTATTAATGACTTATTAGCAAATAAATTTAGCGTTAACACATACCCTAATCCATTCTCAGAAACTACAAATTTAGATTTCACACTAGATGAGTCTAGAAACGTTAATGTAACCATATTAGATATGTTAGGAAGAAATGTGAGTCAACATGCCTTTGGTAAATTGGCTGCTGGAAAGCATAGCTTTAGATTAGAAGAAAATGAATTTTCATCCACTTCTAGTACCTATTTAATTAAAATTGAATTTGACGATACTACAATTTATCGTACTGTTGTTAAACAAAAATAATTAGGTTTAATCCTTCAAGAAAGGCTACCCATTGGGTAGCCTTTCTTGTTTATATTTAGCAATGTGTTAATATTTATTTGTTTGGTAGTTGTTTGATACTATAATTTGAATTTACTTTGAACTGTTGCTGCTTTCAAAATGCGTTATCAAGAAGAGTTTAATAAAAACATACATCAAAGTTTAGCTGATGGGTCTATCAAATTAAAGACACAATCTGCCATAAATAGGTATGCCCAGCAACACAACAAATCACTTGAACAATTTGGTTCATTGGAATTGGCCAAAAACAGAGCTGCTTATGCCAAATGGCGCGTAACTGAAAATCTTGATAAATACTTAATTGAATTTGAAGCTTCAATAACCCGTAAAGGCGGTAAAGTAATTTGGGCGCATGATGATGTAACTGCCCTTAATGAGATTGAGCAGCAATTAAAACGCCTAAATGCCAAATCTATCATTAAAAGTAAAACTTCCATTGGTGACGAAATTGGATTGACTCCATACTTGAATGGAAAAGGTTTTGAAACAAAGGAAACAGATTTTGGTACTTATCTGCTTAGTTCTTTAAAAACAAAAACATCGCATGACTTTATGCCTTTGTTACATGTTGAAAAATCAAAGGTTAACGAATCTTTGAATTCCACCATTCGTACATCATTGAATGCTGATGAAAAGGAGATAGCTAAAGATATAGCTGAACAACTAAGAAGTAAATACTATCAGGCAGATGTTTGTATAACAGGTGCCAACTTCTTAATTTCTGATAGTGGTTTTGTGTCTATCACTGATAATGAAGGTAATGTGCAATTATGTACCTCTTTTGCTAAAACACATATTGTATTAGCGGGTATTGATAAAGTACTTCCTAGCTTGAGTGATATAGATCTATTTCATGCGCTACTTTCTTCTTATGGCACTGGACAGCGCATTTCTTCTTATAATACTTTGTATGGGCCTAAAAATGCTAATATTGATAATGACAGCCCTTCTGAGTTTATTGTTATTTTAATAGATAATGGCCGATCAAATTTGCTTCAAACTCATGAGCAACGAGATGCTTTGCATTGTATTAATTGCGGTGCCTGTCACCATGTTTGTCCTGTATACACCCAAATAGGGGGTCATGCATTTAAAACCAATATTGAATCTGGTCCTATTGGTATGGTGGTTACTCCTTTGAAAGATGGTTTGACCGACAATACGTACTTGAGTGATGCATCAACTAGCTGTGGAAACTGTTCAAATGTTTGCCCCGTTAATATTGATTTACATACCCATTTGCTTCGAAATAGACGAGATGCCCGACAACTTGGAGTTTCAACTACTGGTGAAAAATTAGCATGGTATACTTGGAAGAAAGCCATGATGAGTCGGAAAAATTTGGATAGGGCAGCGGGAATCAAGAACTTTACCTTCAAGCAATTCTTTAAAACAGATTGGGGTGAAGATAGAGAATTACCTAAAATTGAAGACAAGTCATTTAACCAATTATGGCGTGAAATAAATGGTATTAAATAGCCTATTTACTTCATTGGTTTCATATTCCTATATACACTCAATAAAATTATTAAGAATTTTTAAAGGCAATCATTAGCAGTGATTGCCAAACGCTTTTTTACATTTGTTAAAAATTAACAACCTATATTATGGAAATAGAAGCATTGCCACATGTTTTAGTAGTTGATGATGAATTGAGTATTGGAGCCTTATTAAAGGAAAATTTAAGATTAAGTGGTTTTAGTGTTAAGCTTTGCAAAGATGGAGAAGAAGGATGGAGATCATTTGATAAAGAACGTTTTGATATTTGTATCTTGGATGTGAATATGCCAAAGAAAAATGGTTACGAATTGGCTGAGCTAATTAGAAAAAAAGATGCATTGACTCCTATCATATTTTTAACGGCTAATACCGATGAGGAGGATAAGTTAAAAGGATTTGAAATTGGTGCAGATGAATATATGACCAAGCCATTTAGTACCAATGAGCTTGTGGCCAGAATGAAGGCTATTTTAAAGCGAACCAAAGGAAATAATGTCTCTATATTAGCCATGGAAGAAGTGATTGTTGTCGGGAATACAAAAATTGATACTTCGAATCATGTTGTATTCGTTAATAACGAAGTTGAAAAGAAAATCAGTTCAACAGAAAGTAACTTGTTGAAATTGTTTATCCAAAATAAAAATATGCTTTTATCTCGCAATGCTATATTGCTTAGCATATGGGGTAGAGATGATTTTTATACTGCAAGAAACCTAGATGTCTATATAAATAAGTTGAGAAAAATTATTAAAGACGATATTTCTTTAGAAATTACAAATATTCATGGATCTGGATTTAAATTGGTCGAAAATTCTCCATCTTAAATGAATATCATCAAAGACCTGAAAATAGTATGTTGTTTGGTAATTGTTTTTGTGCAATCAAATGTTTTTGCGCAAAACAATTATGTAGATAGTTTAAACAATATGCTTCGTTCTGCAGGTGATAAAGATAAAGTATCGATATTGAATGAATTGGCAAATCATTATAGGTATATCAATACGTTGCACGCCATAGACTATTACAAACAAGCTTTCGATATTTGTTCTAAAATAGATGATAAGAGTAACAGTTTGTTTTTATCTAAAACCATCGCTTCACTCTATTTTAATCAAGCCAATTTTAATCAAGCTAAAGAATATTACAATAAGTCAGTTCAATTAGGTTTGTCAGGTTCTGGATTAGCGGAAGTTCAGATTCAATTGGGAAATATTTCATTAGCGCAAGGTGTATTAACAGCAGCGACTGAACATTATTTTATTGCCTTAAAATATTATGAAAAGAGTAAGGATGAAAATGCAAAATTGAATGCATACTCAAACCTAGCCAATGTTTTTGAACGACAGAACAATTTCAGTAAAGCCATTGAATACAACATAAAAGCATTAAATATTTATGAGCAAAATAAGAATAAATTTAGGTTGCTAAGTAGTTACGATAATATAGGAAATATCTATTTAAGACAAAAGAATTATAGCAAGGCCGAGCTCTTTTTTATGAAATCTTTGCAAGTGTATAGAGAAATAAAAAATACTGCTGGAGAGGCATCTACCTTGCATAATTTGGCTAAGGCCAATTATGAGCACAAGCAATATGATAAAGCACTTTCTTATGCTAAGCAATCTTTAAAGCTAGCACAAGGATTAAACATCAAGCCCCTCCTGGCCTCTAATTATAATGTTTTGGGATATGTGTATACTGCCCAAACGGATTATGCAGGTGCTGATTTTCATTTTAAGAGAGCCATTGATGTATCGAAAAGAACAGGTTTAAATATTGAGTTGAACATTGCCTATGAAGGATTAGAAGCATTATATAAATCAACTAATGAAAAGGGGAAATCCATTACCTTTCAATCGCTGAGTAATAACATGAAGGATTCATTGTACAATGATTCGATCTTAAAACGAATGAATACCCTTGAGGCCGATTATGAAGCCAAAAGCAAGCAATCAGAAATTGAATTATTGAAAAGAGAAAGCGAGTTGAACAACCTGCAAAGACAAGATGAAAGAAGGGTGCGTAATTTTCTTTTGGCATTTTCTGCTTTGCTGTTAACCCTTTTTGCGGTGGTGGTTTATTTTTTTATTAAAAACAAAAGAATAGCCAATGCCCTTGAAAAGCAAAACAAAGAAATCATACTTCAAAAGGAACAATTAACGCAACTGAATAATGTAAAAGACCGCTTTTTCTCCATCATCTCGCATGATTTGAGAAACAATCTTACATCCATGAAATTGTATTTTGAACTTATTAGTAATAAAAACTATAAGCCTTCTGATGAAAAGCATTTGACGGGTGAAATAGCCGGTTCGGTTAACAATACCATTGATTTGCTTGAGAATTTGTTGGTATGGGCTTCTGAGCAAATAAAAGGGAATACAATCAATATAATAAAGCTAAATATGTATGATATTGCCGCTGATAATGTTGCCTTGCTCAGTGGAAATGCATCACAGAAAAGCATTGAACTTGAGAATTTGGTAGATGATGATTCATTTGCCTATGGCGATATAGATACCATTAATTTGGTGGTGCGCAACCTTGTATCCAACGCTATTAAATTTACCCATGAAGGTGGAAGCGTAAGTATAAGTTCTCAGATTAAAGGAGATTTCATTCACATATCTGTTTTAGATAATGGGGTTGGTATTTCAACAGATAAAATTCCATTACTTTTTACTCAATATAAAAACAACAGTACCAAAGGTACTGGTAATGAAAAAGGAACTGGTCTCGGTTTGATGCTATGCAAAGAATACGTGGAAAAAAATAAGGGCCAAATATGGCTGGAAAGCGAACAAGGCAAAGGCTCTTGTTTCTTGTTCAGCTTGCCTTTGCAAGCCTAATTTGTTTATTCTATTATCATATTTTTGACACCCTATTTCTATGCCGGATCTTTGGGATTGTCTTGGAAAGAAATTTTAAAACGGTTTAAGCAATATGCTACAAATAATAAAATACAGATTGGTTGTCTCTCTTCAATGAAAGTAAAAACTATGATGAGAAATCAAAATTTCTATTGAATGTTGATTTTGTAATCAATGCGCTCGTCATACAAAAACTTGAAAAGGAAAAAGGCTTTGCTGCAGTTATGGAATTGCTTAGTTGTGGTATATAAGAAAAAGGCAATAAAATTATTTCAAGGCTTTGGAGAGAATTTGTGGGATTTCAAAAACTGATTTCAATAATAAAGTTTGGGATTTGATAGATTCCAATTGAGCGTAACACCAGATGGATACTTCATCCACAATGTGTATACAATCATTCTTGATAATTCTATCTGCTTTTATACATTTGAAAGCGTTAATCACTATACATCATGTCAACGGAAAAGATACTTATCATCGGCTCGCAAGGCCAAATAGGGTTAGAATTAGCAGAAACATTGCGAAACAACTACGGTCACGACAATGTGGTTTGTGCGGATGTGAAAGATGTTGAAAATCCTTTAGGTCCTTACGAGAAATTGGATGCTATGAATCGCCAAGGTATGTATGAAGTGATTAAAAAGCATGGTGTTAGCCAAGTGTATTTGTTAGCTGCTTTGCTTTCTGCCACTGCCGAGCAAAAACCTAAATTGGCTTGGGACCTAAATATGGAAGGCTTGTTTAATGTGTTGGATGCTGCAAAAGAAGGTATGATTAAAAAAGTATATTGGCCTAGTTCAATTGCAGTTTTTGGTCCTAGTACCCCAAGGGTAAACACACCTCAATATACGGTTATGGAACCAAATACCATTTATGGAATCAGTAAGCAAGCAGGTGAAAGGTATTGCGAATACTATCATCAAAAGTATGGTGTGGATGTGCGTAGCATTCGCTATCCAGGCTTAATAGGTCATAAATCTGCACCAGGTGGTGGAACCACTGATTATGCAGTACACATCTACCATGAAGCATTGAAAACCAAAAGCTACGAGTGCTTCTTAAGTGAAGATACTACGCTTCCGATGATGTATATGCCTGATGCTTTGAAAGCCACTATTCAATTGATGGAATCACCTGCTGATAAAGTAAAAATACGCAGTAGCTATAATGTGGCAGGCATAAGCTTTTCGCCAAAAGAAATTGCTAACGAAATCCGCAAACATATTCCTGAATTTAGCATCACTTACAAACCCGATTTTAGACAAGCCATCGCTAATAGCTGGCCGGGAAGCATTGATGATACTAGAGCTCGCGAAGATTGGGGCTGGCACAATGATTTTGATTTGAGCGCCATGACCAAGGATATGCTCGATAATTTAAAATAATGCATACATAGTACAAACGTTTAATTAAACGTCCCTCCGAAATTATAATGTGGCAATCATACACCAATGGATTCAAAATGTATCTTCAACTCGAAAAATCGCTTTCGGGAAACAGTGTAGAAGCATATCTCCATGATGTAGATAAATTACAACAATTTCTTGAAGCCAAGGCTCTGCAAACGCAGCCAGAAAGCATGGATTTGGCAACCCTCAGAGAATTTTTGAGATGGGTGCATGAGATGGGCTTTACAGCCACTAGCCAAGCCCGCATATTATCAGGTATAAAGGCTTTTTATAAATACCTTCTCCTTGAAGATATGATTAAAGAAAACCCTGCCGAATTGCTGGAAGCGCCTAAGCTCAAACGCACTTTACCCGATGTGCTTGCAGTGCATGAGATTGATGCTATGCTCTCAACTCTCGACCAAAGCAGTGAGGAGGGAATACGCAATAAGGCGATTATTGAAACCATGTTTAGCTGTGGCTTGCGCGTGAGTGAAACCGTTGGATTAAAGATTTCTGATATTTTTAAGCAAGATGGTTTCATTAAAGTGGTGGGTAAGGGAAATAAAGAAAGGCTGGTACCCATTGGTTCGGTAGCAATTAAGTTTATTGATTTTTACCTTGAATATGTGAGAAACCACCAGCAGATAAAAGCAGCTGACGTAGACATTTTATTTCTGAATAGGAGAGGGGCAAAGCTTTCTAGGGTTATGATATTTTATATCATAAAAAAAATGGCAGCAGAGGCAGGAATTAAAAAGAGTATCAGTCCGCATACCTTACGCCATTCCTTTGCTACCTGTATGGTAGAAGCAGGGGCAGACCTGAGGGCTGTGCAACAAATGCTAGGTCACGAGAGTATTACCACCACCGAAATATACACACACCTTGACCGTGATTACCTGCGCACGGTTATTATTGATTTTCATCCAAGGGGTAAGAAGTAGTTTTGATTTTTTTGGCTAAATAATGTCATCTTTAAGTCGTTCTTTTATGCACAGTTGGTTAAAGATTTTCAATGAGAAAAGACTTTGCAACCCAATAAAATTCTAATGCGTGAGTATGTTTCACAGAGACACTACTATTCATAATACTTCATAGTCGCTTTGTTAACTTGAAGAATAAATGGGTACACAAAATCGGATTCATTTTTAATCCTCTAAGTTCTAGTCGAATTACTAGGTGCTCAAAACCTAAAATTTCACATTCACACCCAATACGATATGTCTTTGTGCTAAGTATCTAGCAGGGTTGGTAGGAGGTGGCGCTGAGTTGCCAAGTCTAGGATCCACGTATCTTGGGTCGCTCCAAGAATCAGGTACATTGTCTCCGTTTTGGTAGGCTTTACCTGTTACAGGGTTAATGATGGATGCATTTAGGTTATCAAACACATTGGTGATTTGCACGTTAAATGAGAATTTAGCATATTTGGTTTGCCACCATTTGGTAATGGTTAAATCAGCCCAAAACCAATATTCACCCACTTTGCTCCAACGGGCGTCAGGACTAGGATTAACCACATAAATTGGCCTGCTAGTTTGAGCATCAATTCTATCAAATTGGTAGGGCGTGTAGCGCACTCCCGAGCGGGTAACCGTTTCAAAATAAAAGCTCATTTTGTTTAACCACGATTTGCCAAACAAGCCATGCTTTCTATCAATCTTAAATACATGATTGGTTTTAAAATCATAGGGCATATCCCATGGCATATAGTATTCTTTGGTGTCTTCCACATTACCACTTGCTAAAATGTCTTTTAACTTTTCGTTGGCCGAAGCACTTTGTCCTGTATTAACAGTGTAGGTAAATGCCAATTGTCCATTGTACCATGTGCCAATACGTTTGATATATCCCAACTCGATACCACGCGAACGGGCATAATCGCTATTGATGCGGATGGTGCGGCTAACATCACGACCTTGAAAATCTTTTACCAATACCACTGCACTGGTAATAAAATCGTATTTGTCTTTCCAAAATGCCGATATGGTTAATGCATCATTATTGGTTATTTGTGAGCGTAAACCTATCTCGTAACTGATGTCAACCTCTGGATTTAAATTTGGATTACCAAGGTTTGCGATGGTTGATCTATCTTGATAAAGTGGGTTTAAACCTGGATATACAAAAGAAGGATGAGGTAGAATGGTGCTATGTCCATAATTGAAATACAACATTTGGTTTTCAGCTATTGGGAAAGAAGCATTAATCTTTGGAAGGAATCGGAATTTATACCTTAAATCACCTAATTGTACTGATGAGTTTAAATAGTCTTGTCTGATTTCATTACGAATAGGAGAACGAGGGTCGTTCACGGCATCATCAATGTATTTGCCAGGAGCCCAGTATTCAAACCTTCCACCCACACTGGCTATTAAACCTTTGTATTTTATTTGGTCTGTAACATAGAAACCACCGCGCTGAGGGCTCACAGTCCATAAGTCGCTTTGTTGTCCAAGCCTAAAACTTTGTGTATAGCTTCCATCTGCCAAGCGAATGGGTGCACCAATCCAAGGGCGAGTGATGTCTATCCACTGCATGTTTTGAAACTTCATCTCAAATCCAAAAGTTAGCTTGTTTAATGAATTGCGACTGAAAATGTTTCCTTGGGCATTGGCCGAATATTCTTCTAAGTAATGATGATGCCATTGTGTGGCAATACCATTGTTGTTATAAAAGCCTGACGGGGAGTTTGGAAAAACCACGCTATCTCGGTTGGTAGGTTGGAAAATGGTAATAGGAAAAGTATTAATAGAGTTTGGATCAAATACTTGGTCTACATTGCTTGGCCTCCAATCTCTGCCATTGGCATCAGCTCTTAGTTGCACAAACAGTCTTGAGAGTGTAGCATTGTATGAAAAACGTTTGTTAACCGAATGCTTAAAATTTAGGGTTTGCAAATACGAGTCATGTGTGTATGTATTCGCATTATCCATTTGCTGCGAAAAGTTGTACTGGTAGCCAGGAGAATATGGCGCATCATTTCCAAAAACACGTAATAAATTCACATCTTGATTTACTGTTATTGAACGCATCATGGTCGCTGTTAGCTTCATGCCTTTGCTCAAGTCGTAGCTTAGTTTAGCTAAAAAAGACCAACGATTATCTTGATAGGGTGTCCAATTGGTGCTTATAAAACCATTTTCTTTAAGCAAAGAAGAGCTAATTTGATTAGCAGGATTTTGGTAAAATTCGTCAGAGAAAGATGCTCGTGCTGATACCAAATATTTTAAGCGACTGTTCAGTTTCTTTTTCAGCATAGGTCCTGAAGCATTGAACTCAATCACTTGGCTATTCCAGTTGGAGCGAGCCCCTTTATTAAAACCAAAATTATCCCTTTTGTAGTTTATTGAAAATTCGTTTTTATCACTAGCATTGCGGGTTTTGGTATTTACAACACCAGCGGTGGCATCACCCACCTCGGCACCAATACCACCTGTAGTTACTTCAATATCACCCACTGCATTTGAGCCTATATCAAGTCCAAAACCTGTACCTGCCAATGGGTCGGTAACTGAAACCCCATCAATCATCATCTTGGTTTCGTAGGTTCTGCCACCGCGTATACTAACACCCGCAGGAGCTTGAACAACGCCTGGTTGTGTATTAATAATGCTTTGAATTTGACGAGCAGGAGCCAGTTCTATGTTTTCTTGACTAATTGTATTAATGGTTTGCGCTTTTTCAATATCTATCAAAGGCTTTTTACCAATGATGGTTACTTCATCAATATTGGATGAAGAGGGTTTCATTTCAAAGGTTTCTAGTTTATTGTTTTCACCCGCTTTCACCTTTACACCCGTTTCTAAAATTTTTTGATAGCCTAGGTAGCTGATTTCAATATTATATTCTTTAGGCTTTAGACCTTTAAGGATAAAGTTACCGTTTACATCTGTAACCGTGCCAAAAGAGGTTCCTTTGACAAGCACTGTAACGCCTATTAATTCTGAATTATCTTTCTTATCAATTACCCTTCCAGATATACTTCCAGTTCCTTGTGCAGAGACATTTAGGTAAATAAATAGGGTAAAAATAAATGCGTAAACTTTCTTCATACAAACCTTTGCAAAATAATTTTTTTGTTGGGTTTTACATATTATTTATTTGCTGAGTTTGATTTAAGATGAAATGCTTGTGAAACAAGTCTTTGACTCCGATTTTACTCAAATTTAATCTATATTTTGAAAAACAATTATTGTTTTTCACTGCCTTCACATTTACTTTGTAAACATTGCAAATATTTAGTACGTTAAGTCCCCAACAAGAAACCCATAAATCTCAATTGATGAAAGCCTTGGCAAGGTTTTTACCTGCAGAAACAGTTTCTTATTGTGCTGAGTTGATTATGTTTCACAAGCTGAATCTTCATGTGGAAGTTGAGCGCAAAAGCAGGTATGGTGATTATAGCCCACATCATGGCAAGGGTAATCGAATAACAGTAAACCATAACTTGAGCCCCTTTGAGTTTTTACTAACTTTTGTTCATGAGGTTTCGCATCATACAGCTTTTGTAAAATATGGCCCAAACCACGATTCCCATGGGGATGAATGGAAGAGGGAGTTTCAATTGAACATGAAGCCGTTTTTGGAAGCTAAAATTTTCCCTTATGATTTGCAGGCCATGTTGGCAAAGCATATGCGAAACCCAAAGTATTCGCAGTCTGCAGATGTGAAGTTGATGCAAGTGCTTAAGAAATATGATGTGAGACAACAAGATAAATTGGTGTTGAACGACCTAGCAGAAGGTGAAATATTTAGGATGAAGAATAATACAATTTTCATGCGAAAATTGCATAAGTTGAGAACGTATGTTTTATGTGAAACATTGGATGGGAAACTTAAATATAAGGTTCATTCGATGGCTGAAGTAATTCGTGAAACCTAGCTCTAGGAGCTAAGCTTTTGAACCCAAAATAAATGAAAATGTAGAGCCTTTACCTATTGTAGATTTTATATGCAATTTTGAACCACTTTTTTCTAAAAACTCAGAAACCAATTGCAATCCTATACCATGACCTTTTTCGTTTTCGGTGCCAAGGCTTGTATGAGATATTCCCGATTCAATTTTATGAATGGTTTCTTCGTTCATACCCATTCCACTATCTGTAATAGATATTTCAGTACCTTCATCGAGGGTTTTAGTTTTCACTGTAATACTTCCACCTATAGAAGTATATTTAACAGCATTTGATAATAAGTTTCGCAGAATAGCTTGTAGTAAGTTTTTATCAGTAAACACATTACCGCCTTCGTTTAATTGCCAATCTATACGGATGCCTTTTGAGTTTTGAAGTGTTAATATGTTACTCAAAATGTCATTCAAATCATTATTGCTCAGTAACTTTGGATTATAGTGTATTTCCTTGGTTTGGCTTCTCGACCATAATACTAAATTGTCTATTAGATTTACAGTAGCATCAGCACGATTTTGTAATTCCTTCACAATTTCCTTTTCATCCTTATCTAAATTTGCTTCCCAATTAACCAAATTTAATCCCGAATTGATGAGCGATAAAGGCCCTCTAACATCATGAGATATAACAGATATCATTTTATCTCTAGTGTGAATGGTTGCATTCAACTCCTTATTTATTGCATTTATCGAATTGCTTTTCTCAATCAATTGCCTTTGAATACTGTTACTTATAGTAAGTATGAAAAGTAATTCCATGACAGTAACTAAACATGAACCTCCTATGTTTAGCATCCATTCTATTTCTATCTCTCTTGGGTTCATTTCATTGCCCTCTGTTATTCTGTAATTACTTAGAATAAGAAACAAGAAGATAATAAAACTAATACTTGTTAGAACATAACCTAGCCATCTTTCTTTTCCTTGAAATACGATAAGTGTGCTCACAAAAATGGGAATAAAAAAAAATAAAATACCGGTCTCCTTTCCCACTAATATGGCAAGAATGGAGATAACTCCAACTACACATAGCAAATTGAAAATTTTAGAAAGGGTTGTGTTTCCTAACAAGGAAAAGATATACGCAATAATAGAAACAGGCACTAAACTAAAGGTTATATAGGCTTGGATAGTATTGCCCAATGCATAGTTAAATATGGTATAAAACAAAGACTGACATAGAACAATCATCATGATAATTCGATGTAATAGATTTCCCTTGTTTACGAGGATATTCTCATTACTAATAATAGTGCCTTCAATTAAAATTTCGCTTCGCTTCACTCAAATTTTTTTAAGCAACATAATTACTTAAAATCTTTATTGCAAGTAAAATATAGCTTTTTTATAACTGGTTTTAGTAGTAAGTCTGAAATGATGTTAGGTTTAATTGAAGACAGATTATTGTAAGTCTACATTCAATTTGTATCTACAAATTCTATTATTGCCTTTGTCGGCCACGTATAGGGTGCGATTGAAATAGCAAACCCCTGAAGGATTGTTGAAGTTAAATGGTCCGGTGCTTGAACCATCTTTCCCAATTCCTCCAAATGATGCAATGATTTGTTTTTTTACAGTTGAATTCGCAGGTGGATTTACACCCTCAAAACCTTGATTGGTGAAAATATAAACTGAATCTGTTTCATCATCCACCACAAAATAATAGTTCAATTGATCAGGTGCAATGTAGCAATCAACAGGGTTTTTAAAGCGCAATGGTTCATACATAAAGCGATTGGCTTTACTAAAATCAAAATTCAAAAACTGGCTTGATTCACCATACATAGTTCCTGCATCAGGATTGTCAACTACGTTAATAGCCAATGCTCTAAATTCAATGGTTTTGCTTTTATCTGCCAAGGTGCTAAAGAAACTTTTGCTTGTACTAACACCCTGTAAACGCTGAGGTGGCGCAGCATTGGTGGCAATGGCACTTAAACCCACACAAGATTTTAAACTTGATTCATTTGGATTTAAACCCTGCGAATAGCCTGTATTGTTCATGTTTTTATCAAACACAAGTACCCCATTATCAGGTACAGCCACAGATGAATTGACATCATTTCTAGGTCCGGTCCTACTTACATAAAGAGTGTTATCATATAAAGTTGCCAAACCAGTAAACTGAACAGCAACATCATCGGCACCTCTGAAACTTGTTTGTGCTCTACTTGCATCGCAGTTTGGGTGAACCAAAGTATCAAGGAATTGAGCATTGCCTTGACTTACATTAATGATATGAAATATGGCTGCGAAATTTACTGAATCGTTCAACATTTTTCTTCCTGCCACAAAAACATGCAAGCGTCTGTCTTGGGTTACATCTGTAGCACCTGGAATTACTATTGAATAAACCCTTTTACCATTTGGATCAAATACCGATAAGCGATTGTCTTTGATATCGCCTGGGTTCATATCTTCAACCACATAAGTCATTTCATCATAACCTACGAAAACATCCACCGGGGCTGTAACACCTGTGATGAAAGGATATAGAGGCACATAACCCACAGAATTGGTTACCAAATTGGGGTCAATTTGTCCTTGTTGAAACACTTGATCAGAAGTTGCATTCTTTTTGTCGCCAAATAATGAACACGAGCTAAGTGTACCCAAAAGTACAATCCATATAAGTGTATATTTACTATAAACTCTCATTTATCTGATGGTTAATGCCAATGTAATACGATTTAAATTTCCTAAGCGCTGCTTACTTACCATGCTGTAATCAAATGATAGCAAATACTTGCTATACGGTAGTTTTATTCCCATACCAATTGGAGGGAAATTATAGCCTTCATCAGTACCAAATTCCCAGCCTGTTCGAACATGCAATAATCTCTTCAGGGAATATTCTGCACCTGTGCTAAATGTTTCATTATTGTCAGTTGGGTGATTTAATTGTCCGGCCAAGGTAAGCTTGTGAATGCCTTTATTGATAGGGTCGAAAGCCACACCTACTCTGAAAGCAGCAGGGGCAGATACTTCACTAAAATTGTTTACTTTCTGAATGCCGCTTAATTTCAGTATACTTACATTACCTTCTGGAGAAACGTTCATGCCAAAATTGCTAAAGGTCACTCCAAAACGAGAGCCCATCAATCCAATATTGTATTTCAGTCCTAAGTCAAAAAGTATATCATTGGTTTGAACATCCCCTATGGCCTCATGAGCCCATTTTCCTGTCATACCAAATGAGAAAGATTGGGTTAGTATTTTGGCATAAGTAAGCCCAATTAAAGTATTGTTTACATTTACTTTTCTACCCGTTCCGAAAGGTTGAAATTCAGTGGTTTCGTCCATGTCGGCAAAGTTTAGCGACATCACGCTTACACCCACATAGCTTAGTTTACCAGGCTTAAAAACCACACCTGCGAAATTCACAGTATTGTTGGCAAAATAGCGGGTGTGCGAAGCCATGATGGATA
>CANHJJ010000008.1 GCA_947460565.1 Bacteroidota bacterium | reverse complement strand
TGGCATTCACACAAAGTTTACCTCATGGTGTGTATATAGCCATGAATGGACGCTATTATGATTGGAACAATTGCCGTAAAAATAAACAGACTGGCTTTTTTGAAGAAGTGAAATAGTTTTTTTTGCCACGGATTGCACAGATTACTCAGAGTAATTTAGTTCATTTGTATTGATTATTTACCACTTGGAATTTTAAGCGTCTTTTCTTCTTTATCAATTGCTTTTTGGATGCTGAATACATCAAGCAAATAGGTTGACATACTCGAGATATTTGAATAAATTTGTTTGATGTGTTTTTGCCAAATTCTACAGATTGCGTTTCCTTATCATTTTTAAAATTACCTAGAATAAAGTATTGCTCCTTGCCTTTTGCTATGTAAGGTATATCAACGTGATACCATTGACCTTTTTCAGTTATGTTTTCTATTGGAATGATGATATCAGGAACAATTGAAAAGTCATGATTGAAATGTTTATCAAATACATTTTTTGATGTTAAAAAATAAATACCAATCTCCGAAACGCCTTCTGTGCAGCCATCTCTGGGCGATAAATAAAAACTTATCTGATAGGTTTGTCCTTCTATAAGAGCTTCTTTTAAATGCCCTTCTAAATAGTCTCTGTAGTTTTCTCCTGATGGTTTAAGATTAAAAGCCATCCCAATCATAGAGTTGCCATTTTTAGGCAGAAGGCTATGTAATTCTATAAATCTTTTTTTCTCTTTTTTGTCACCTAAGTGATACCAACCAGCTGATGAAAAGCGACCACCCGGATTGTACCAACCCAGAGTGTCAGACCTTGAAGATAATTTTTCTAAATCAAAACGATATGGATTGAATTTATTGTTTGAAGTTTTATTGGAATGAAAGTTCTCAAAGCCAGGATTCACAACCAAGTTGGAATCCTCACTTTGAGCTAACAATAGGTTTGTTGAACATAAAAATAGGAGAGAAAAATACCAGAAATAATTGAAGCATATCGAAACATTTATTTCAGTAGAGTTAAATTATTTCAAATCATTTGAGCAATTACGCCAACACATTCTTCAGATCTTCTAACAAGTCTTCGATGTCTTCAACACCCACGCTTAAGCGCAATAGGCTATCTACAACACCTGCTTTTTCTCTTTCTTCCTTAGGAATAGATGCATGGGTCATGGTAGCAGGGTGATTGATTAAACTCTCGACACCACCAAGGCTTTCAGCTAAGGTAAACACTTTGAAAGATGAAGCAAATTTAAATGTATCTTCTAGTGTTGCATCTTTCAATACGATTGAAATCATACCACCAAAACCGCGCATTTGTTTTTTTGCAATATCGTGGTTAGGACTATCAGCAAATCCCGGCCAATATACTTTTTCAATCTTTGGATGGTTTTTCAAAAACTTAGCAATAATTTCACCATTCTCGCAATGTGCTTTCATACGCAGGTGAAGCGTTTTCAATCCACGTAAAACCAAGAAGCTATCTTGTGGTCCTGGTGTGGCACCACAACTGTTATGAATAAATGCCAATTGCTCATAAATTTTATCATCATTCACACATAAAGCACCCATTACCACATCTGAGTGTCCTCCTAAATATTTGGTCACAGAATGCATCACAATATCAGCTCCCAAATCCAAAGGGTTTTGAAGGTAAGGTGAAGCAAATGTATTATCAACCGCTAAAGTAAGATTATGTTTCTTTGTTATGACCGCACATGCAGCTATATCCACTATTTGCATGGTGGGGTTGGTAGGTGTTTCAATCCAAACCAATTTGGTGTTTTCGTTAATATAATTGTTAATGTTATTGGCATCATACAAATCAATAAAATGAAACTTGATGCCAAATTGAGCAAATACCTTAGTAAACATGCGGTATGTGCCACCATACAAATCGTTACCTGTTATTACTTCATCTCCAGGGCGAAGTAATTTAGCCACTGCATCAATAGCGCCCATGCCACTGCTAAAGCAAAGACCATGTTTGGCATTTTCTAAAGAGGCTATACATTTTTCCAAAGCACTGCGTGTAGGGTTTTTACCACGTGCATAGGCATATCCTTTGTGTTTTCCAGGGCTTTCTTGCCAGTATGTGCTGGTTTGGTAAATAGGTGTCATTACTGCTCCTGTAGTTGGGTCAGGCTCTTGGCCTGCATGAATGGCTTTGGTTCCGAATTTCATATTGTGTCGTATTGATTTTTGCTACGAAGGAAACTTCTATTAAGCAAATTACGAAATGTTTTATAAATTAGTTGTTGGGTGATAGTTGTCAGTTGATGGGAGGAAAGTTATTGGGCTTGGTAAACTTCGCATTTTTGTCATTTCGGATTCCACATTTTAGCATGATTAACTAAACCCTAGTCCCTTTTCCCTAAAACTTTCTCCCTCGCCATTCAACAATAATTTGCGCTTTTCATAAATAGATTTATATTCACAACTGAATTAGGACTTAAGATTATGCCAACCCAGTTTATAAAAAAATTGAATAAGACCGAAGCCGGTTTTCATTTACTTATGTCATTATCAATGGCTGACGGAAGTGTACACAAATCTGAAGCATCTGTTTTAATTGATTTTTTGAATAAGAATTACAATGAAAATATGGACTTAATTAAGGAGCAGGCGTTTTTTAAGGCATATCCACAAGAAGGTTTTTTTGATCATTTTATTGAAGTGGCTGAACAATTTTTCATTGTAAGCTCATCCGAAGATAGAAATAAGTTGATTACATTTGCTATGAAGTTGGTGATGGCTGACGCTAAAATGGAGCCTACCGAAAACAAATACATTAACGCGTTATATGATGCGTGGGGATTGGAATAAAAACTTTAACCCAATAATACAATGAAAACTGCATGTAAAATCTTTGTTGTAGCGGCATTTTTATTTGCCTTTACAAGTGTGTCAGCTCAAACAGAAGTGCCAACACAAACAGGTCCTAAACAAGAAATATTAAGCAGTTTTAAACGAACGGATTTAAACCAAGTGATACAAACCACCGATGGTTATACTTTCAGCAAAAGGCAACTCATCAATTTACCTACACGAAATGTTAACAGAATAGCTAATTTGGTAGGAGGTGTCCAATCCTATGCCAATGAAGTGCCGCGTATCAGAGGTGCTGAGCCTTCAGGAACAGCCTATTTTGTTGATGGAATGAGGGTTTATGGTGCCCTGCCTACAGGGGGATATTAGTCACATTTTGTTGCAACCTATTTTTGTGTATTTTAGTACGCTAAATTACACCTATGTATGCGATTTAAACACTTACTCACTTGCTTATTAATCAGTAGTTCCGCATTTGTTTTTGCTCAGAACGATGAGCCAAAAAAAGAAGACAAAGGCGAATTGTCCGGAAATTTTCAAACGACCAATCAGTTTTATGTAAAAGATGATAAAATTGGTGCTACTACCACACAATATAAAAGTGAATTGTCTTCCACTGATGCTTGGTTGTTTTTGAATTATAAATACAGTGGGTATAATTTCAATGTGAGGTATGATTTGTTTAACAATTCACCTTTATTAAATCCTCAAGAGGCTTACACAGCAAGTGGTTTAGGTTTTTGGAATATTAGCAAAAACATTAACAAACTAAATGTAACCATTGGCTCATTCTACGACCAATTTGGAACAGGAACTATTTTCCGTTCATTTGAGGATAGAAACTTAGGAATTGATTACGCCATTCAAGGGGCAAGGGTAATATGGACTCCCAACAATGATACTAAAATTAAGGCTTTTACGGGTAGACAAAAATACCGTTTCGATATTCGTCCTGAAGTAATAAAAGGTATCAATGCTGAAAGACATTTTCAAGCTAATGAAAACTTAGGTTTTGATGTGGGTGCATCGGCAGTGAATAGAACCATAGACCCAACTACCATGGCCAATATTGCCGCAGCCATTAATAACTACGATTTGAAAAATCGTTTTGACCCAACTTATAATGTATATGCTTTTAATGCCTACAATACATTAAGCTACAAACGCATTAGTTTGTATACGGAGTATTGTTATAAAACGCCTGAAGCCGTTCTTAATTCGCAGTTGGATAGAATGCAATTGCTTAGTGGCAAGGTGTACTATGCAAGTTTATCCTACTCAACCAAAGGCATTGGTATTAATACCCAATTCAAGAAAATTGAATCTTTTTCTTTCCGTACCTCACCGCTTGAAATTCAAAATCTTGGTTTGATTACTTATTTGCCAAGTATCACACGTCAAAACACATACAGGTTATTGGCTCGTTACAATGCAGTTGCTCAAGAGTTGGGTGAAAACGCTGCACAATTAGAGGTGAGTTATAAACCTCAAACAGCTTATTTCAAAAAGCATATGACTACTGTGAACGTAAACATTTCAGTTGTTACAGGTCCTCAATCATTTAATTTTGATGGCAATGCGCTTAACCTAGCAGATTTCAGTTCTGATACCAGTCGTTATTTCCGCGAGTATTATATTGATATATCGCATAAGTTTAATAAGAAATTTAAGATGTTATTGGGTTACCAAAACATAAACTACAACCAACGTTTGTTTGAAAACAAAGCACAAGGTACTCCTTATGTATTGGCACAATGTATCTTTGGTGAAGCCACTTATAAATTAACTCCAACTAAGTCAGTAAGGATGGAAGCGCAATACCTAGATACCAAGCAAGATTATGGTAGTTTTGTAAATGCCTTGATTGAATTTAACGTAGCACCTCATTACTCTTTTAGCGCAGGCGATATGCTTAATATTAGCAAAGGTTATATCAATGCTGAAAATTTTGAACAAGTGCATTATTGGAACGTGTTTGGTGCATACACATTTGGCCCAACTCGTTTTACAGCTGGCTTTATCAAACAAGTAGCGGGTGTAAATTGTACAGGTGGTGTGTGTAGGGTAGAGCCTGCATTTAGTGGTGCTAGAGTAACATTATCAACTAATTTTTAATTATATGAAAAGTCTAAGAATATTTTTTTCAATAAGTACTTTATTGGTATTGTTTAGTGCCTGCGAAGAGACGCCACCATTGATTAATTACAAGCCATCCAACTCTGTGCTTGATACCACTTTTATTACAAACAGCATTCCTGCTTCAGAAACCAAAAATATTTTGATAGAGGATTTTACTGGTGTTGGCTGTGTAAATTGCCCAAGGGCTCATGAGACGCTAAAAGCACTTAAGAGCAGTTATTCGGGCAGAGTGTTTTCAATTGCCAATCATCCTTTGAATCCCACACTTAAAACCCTTACCGAGCCAATCAACAAACCACCACATGTGAGCAAGCAA
Organism: Bacteroidota bacterium; assembly: GCA_947460565.1. Classification (GTDB taxonomy): domain Bacteria; phylum Bacteroidota; class Bacteroidia; order UKL13-3; family UKL13-3; genus RGVD01. The sequence continues at coordinate 14,488 of CANHJJ010000008.1, read as the reverse complement.
GACTACAGAACCAAAGATGCGGACGATTTGCTATCTTATTTAGGCTCAAGTAACAGTTTGCCTACTGGTTCTATCAATCGCAAATTGTTTAGTGGTGAAACCAAATGCTTAGTCTCTGATTTATCATGGTCTGGATATGCAACTACTGAGCTTGCGCAAACTAGCTCTGCAGTAAATATGGATACGCTTAGCATCAAGTATGATGCATCGAGCAATGAATTGACTATGGATGTTAGATTGGTTTTTACCCAATCAATGCCTGATTCACAGTACCTATTAACAGTGGCTATTCTTGAAAATAAAATCATTGATATCCAAGAGAAGAATGACAATGGTAATACCATTTATATTGAAGATTACGAACACGATAATTTGTTAAGAAAAGTAATTACAGGTGTGTATGGCGATTTATTGAAAGCAAAGTATGAACCTGGTCGCGTGTTTAGAAAACGCTTTATTTATAAGCCGACTGCTGATGAATTAAAAAATTGGAATACCGATAATCTTGCTGTTATTGCTTTTGTGCATGGCAATGCCACTAAGAAAGATGTGATACAAGTGAAAGCTGCAAGTGTCAAGCCTTAACCTATTTCAAAATTGTTGCCAATCCTCAAGGGCTACTGCCCAGCCTTCCCCTCCCGATGTATCGGGAAAGGGGGCAGTGGGATGTAATTGAAATTATTAATATTTATGATGAAGAAATACATATATCTCATTCTATTTTCGATACTGATTTCCTGCGGAGGCAATCAACAATTCATCCAAGAAATTGCTTCACAACGCATGAAGCAGAACGAAGAGTTTTTTAACAAAAGCATTACCCCTCTTGATAGCCATTTGTTTGATAAATTCACTGGGCTTAAGTTTTTTGAGATTGATGAAAACTACAAAGTGGAAGCCACAATTGAAAAGCTAGACCAAAGCCCTATTTTTGATTTACCTCACTCGCACGATAGAACCAAACCTTACAGGGTATATGGGTATGCTACATTTAAGTTGAACGAAAAGCCTTATAAACTCACCTTACTTGAAGCAGTAAATAAAAAAACAGGTTATGAAAAATTTATATTGATTCCTTTTGGAGACAAAACCAATGGCAACGAAACCTATGGTGGTGGCCGATACATTGATATTACCATTCCTGAAGGCAATAAGGCCATCATTGATTTTAATATGGCTTACAACCCTTATTGCGCCTATTCTGCCAAATACACCTGCCCTATCCCGCCTAAAGAAAACATCCTAGATGTGGAAATTAAATCGGGTCAGAAATACGAGTTTGCGGGAATGCATTAATTCTAGCAAACATCAACAAACTTTTCTTTTGTTGTTTGGTTTATCAAATTGAATGAGTGCTCTAAATTATTTAGAATGATTTTAAATAGCTTTCATGTGAATTAAATCATTTTTATAAATTAGCCCCAAGCGTTTACATTCGCCCTGCTTAAAAATTTTAATTAATATAAAACACAATGAATTGGTTTACCAAAATGTTTAACTCATCCATCGGCCAGAAATTAATCATGGCCTTAACGGGTTTGTTTTTATGTTCATTTCTTATCATACACATGGTAGGAAATCTACAATTATTCAAAGCGGATTCTGGTCTTGCATTTAATAAATATGCAGTTTTCATGACCACCAATCCCCTCATTAAAACGGTATCTTATTTATTGTATTTCTCTATACTATTCCATGCATTCAAAGGCATTTGGTTGGTATTTAGCAATAAGAAAGCACGCCCTGTGCAGTATGCCATGGTTGATGGAAAAGCCAATAGCCATTGGACAAGCAGAAACATGGGTTTGTTAGGAACCATTATTCTGGTTTTTGTAGTGGTCCATATGAGTAATTTCTGGTATGAATATAAATTTGGTCATGTACCCTACACAAGATATACAGAAAATTTAATGACGGGTATTGTTGACGTTGAAGAAATGGATGAAAAATATTTTCAGCAAGAAAAGTTAAAAGAAGAGGTGTATTTGGGAGAGAGGACTATAATCGTTAAAGACTTATACAAAGAAGTTAGCTTAGAGTTTAAGGAAGAGTGGTGGTTGGTTGCTCTATATGTTTTATCAATGGCAGCAGTATCATTCCATTTAGTGCATGGTTTTAAATCTGCTTTTCAAACCTTAGGTATCAACCACAGGAAATACAATGGTCTTATCCATTTTATAGGTGTTTGGTTCTTTGGAATCATCATCCCAATAGGTTTCGCGGCTATGCCACTTTATTTCATGTTTAAATAATCAGTAAATTTAACATTCAATGTCAAAATTAGATTCAAAAATTCCAGAAGGACCAATAGACCAAAAGTGGACTAAGTATAAATCAACTATTCCATTGGTAAACCCTGCTAATAAACGTCATTTAGAAGTGATAGTTGTTGGTTCAGGTTTAGCGGGCTCATCCGCTGCAGCTACTTTAGCTGAGATGGGTTATAGCGTAAAAGTATTTTGTTTTCAAGACAGTGCCAGACGAGCTCACTCGATTGCTGCGCAAGGTGGTATCAATGCCGCTAAAAATTACCAAAACGATGGTGACTCAGTATATCGTTTGTTTTATGATACCATCAAAGGTGGTGACTATAGAGCACGTGAAGGAAACGTTCATCGTTTGGCTGAAGTAAGTGGTAGCATCATCGACCAATGTGTGGCTCAAGGTGTACCTTTTGCTCGCGAATACGGAGGATTGTTGAGCAACCGTTCTTTTGGTGGAACGCAAGTACAACGTACTTTTTATGCTGCAGGTCAAACAGGCCAACAATTACTTTTAGGAGCGTATTCAGGATTAAATCGTCAAATTGGTTTGGGTAATGTGAAAATGTATGCCCGCCACGAGATGTTAGATATCGTAAATATAGATGGCAAATGCCGTGGTATCATTGCCCGCGACTTAGTTACAGGTAAATTAGAGCGTCACTTTGGTCATGCTGTATTGCTTTGTACAGGTGGTTATGGTAACGTGTTTTACTTATCAACCAATGCTATGGGTAGTAACGTAACAGCAGCATGGAAAGCTCACAAACGCGGTGCTATGTTTGCTAACCCTTGCTATACACAAATTCACCCAACATGTATACCCGTTTCAGGAGACCACCAATCAAAATTAACCTTGATGAGTGAAAGTTTGCGCAACGATGGAAGAATTTGGGTTCCTAAGAAAAAAGAAGATGTAGAAGCTATAAGGGCAGGTAAGAAAAAAGGAAGCGATATTCCAGAAGAGGATAGAGATTATTATTTAGAGAGAAGATACCCTGCATTTGGTAACTTGGTACCACGTGATGTGGCAAGTCGTGCATCCAAAGAAAGATGTGATGCCGGTTATGGTGTTAATAAAACGGGTGAAGCAGTATATTTAGATTTCGCTAGCAACATGAAATATAAATATGGTAAACAGGTTGCTACATTAAAAGGTATTGCTAATCCTACCGAGGCTCAGTTAACTGAGTTTGGTAAGGAAGTGGTGAAAGAAAAATATGGTAACTTGTTTGACATGTACAAACAAATTACGGGCGAAGATCCATACGAAATTCCTATGATGATTTATCCTGCTGTACATTACACAATGGGTGGACTATGGGTTGATTATAATTTAATGACCAATATCGAAGGTTTATATGCCTTAGGTGAAGCTAATTTCTCAGATCATGGTGCTAACCGCTTAGGAGCCTCTGCATTGATGCAAGGTTTGGCTGATGGATACTTTGTAATTCCATACACCATTGGTGCTTATTTATCAAAAGAAATTGGAACTAAAGCCATTCCAACTGATAAGGAGGAATTTGCAAAAACAGAGCAAGAAGTTCAAGATAGAATCAATAAATTCTTTGCTATAAAAGGTACCAAATCTGTAGATTATTTCCACAAACGTTTAGGTAAAATAATGTGGGAAAAATGCGGAATGGCTCGTAACAAAGAAGGATTAGAATGGGCTATTGCTGAAATACAAAAAATTAGAGAAGAGTTTTGGAAAGATGTGCGCGTTCCAGGAGAGGCAAACGAATTTAATCCAGAGTTAGAAAAAGCAAATCGTGTTGCTGATTTTATTGAGTTAGGTGAGTTGATGTGTAAAGATGCTTTAAATAGAAATGAAAGTTGTGGAGGTCACTTTAGAGAAGAATTCCAAACAGAAGAAGGTGAAGCTATGAGGGATGATGAAAATTACAAATATGTAGCAGCTTGGGAAATGAAAGAAGTAGGGAATTGGGAGTTACATAAAGAAGATTTGATTTACGAAAACATTAAAATAGCACAAAGAAGTTATAAGTAGGAGTTAGGATATAGGAATTAGGCAGGAGAGAATTGATGTAGATTAGGAAAATGATGAAGGTACTATTTACTTTTGCTATTTAACTAAATCCTTATCTAATATGAATAAAATAAATTCTTTTAAAGACCTTTTGGTATGGCAAAAGGGAATGGAGATTGTGAAGTTGGTATATGCAATTAGTTCTAATTTTCCTAAAGAAGAGATTTTTGGCTTGACCAGTCAAATTCGAAGAGCAGCTACTTCAATTCCGCTTAATATTGCTGAAGGCTATGGCAGAAGCAGTAGATTGAGCTATCGAAGTTTTATCAGAATTGCTAGGTCAAGTAATCAAGAACTTGAGACAGCGATGGAAATTGCTTTGATGTTGGAATTTGTTTCTGATAAAGATGTTGTAGAGCTAAAAAGAAATATTGAAGAAGAGTCACGCATGTTGAATTCATTAATTCAAAAATTAAGTGACGAACAAAAAGATAATAAATAATAAAAAAATGAGAGAAGCATTTGGTACTCTTGCCTTTTGCCTCGCTCCTAAATCCTGAACAAAAATGAGCGGAAATATGAACTTAACACTTAAAGTGTGGAGACAAAAAAATACCAACGACAAAGGTAAATTTGAAACCTATAAGGCTGAAAACATCAGTCCTGATATGTCGTTTTTAGAGATGTTTGATGTAGTAAACGAGCGCCTTATTGTTGAAGGTAAAGAGCCAATCGCTTTTGATCACGATTGTCGTGAGGGTATTTGTGGTTCTTGTAGTATGTATATCAATGGAAGACCGCATGGTCCTAATAATGGTGTTACTACCTGCCAATTGCATATGCGTAGCTTCAAAGATGGAGATATCATCGTAGTTGAGCCTTGGAGATCAGCAGCATTCCCGGTAATAAAAGACTTAGCAGTAGATAGAAGTTCTTTCGATAGAATTCAAGCTGCAGGCGGATTTGTATCTGTAAATACAGGTAATGCGCAAGACGCAAATAATTTACCAATACCAAAAAATGATGCTGACGAATCGTTTGCAGCAGCAGCGTGTATCGGATGTGGTGCATGTGTGGCAGCTTGTAAAAACTCATCAGCTATGTTGTTTGTGGGTGCTAAAGTAACTCAGTTTGCTTTGTTACCACAAGGTAAACCAGAGGCAACTCAGCGTGTATTAGCCATGGTAAATCAAATGGATGCTGAAGGCTTTGGTTCATGTACCAACACGGGTGCTTGTTCGGCTGAATGCCCTAAAGAAATTTCATTATCTGTGATTGCTCGCATGAACAGAGAATACCTATCAGCACAGTTATTTGCTGAATAAGCATTCGCCCTTGTAGGCGTCCTCGCCTGCAAGTATATATGATGTTGGCGAGGACGCACAACATCGGCAAACAATTATATATTACAAAAGACTTTCAGAATTTTCTGAAAGTCTTTTATGTTTATTATTTGCTTGCGGTTGGTGTTATCCTCAAACGCTTTATGTTCTCATGTTTTGCCGTTGCAGGCGTCCGCGCCTGCAACTCTATTTCTTATCATATTTAAATCTTTGTATGTTTTGCCTGCCTTTGGTATTATCACCATACTTGTTCAAAACATACTTTTTGATGTTGAACCCCTTCGGGGTTCTGTTTTTCTTTTTGCTATTTTACCGTGGGTTTCACCCACGGCTATAAATATTTTACCCCTTTGGGGTAAGCAAATTTTCATCTTCTGAACACTTATTTATATTACACGAACGAGTGCTAATGGTTTTATTTATCCTACACTCTGCACAATAAGAAAGTAAAGAGGCATTCCAATCGTAATATTAATTGGGAAAGTCACCGCCAATGCCATAGGTAGATACAAACCAGGGTTAGCTTTAGGAACTGTTATTTTCATAGCTGCGGGAACAGCTATGTAAGATGCACTAGCCGCTAAAACAGCAAACACAAATCGATTGGTTATATCTGATGTAACAATTGAGCTTAATGCAGCAAATAAACATCCGTTTATGAGTGGAATACAAATCGCAAAGGCAAATGGAAACCATCCATTTGAAAAAAATGATTTTAATTTTCTGCCACTTGTAATACCCATATCCAAAAGAAAAATAGCAAGAAAGCCTTTGAACAAATCATTTGTAAAAGGTTTGATTCCTTCTGCTTGTTTCGCATTGGCACATAAGCCAATCACTAGACTTCCTAAAATCAATAATACACTGCCATTGGTTAATGAATGTTTGATGACTGCTGGAATTCTTATATTGGTTGTGTTATCCTCTTTATTAAATATGGATATTAATACTAACCCTATAATGATGGCAGGTGATTCCATCAATGCCATAATGGCCACCATGTGACCATGAAGTGTTAATTGCTGCGATTCAAGATAAGAAGCGGCCGTTACAAAAGTTACTGCACTTACTGAGCCATAAGCTGCAGCAATAGCACCTGAATCAAATACATTTAATTTTCGTTTTAAAATAAAGAAGGTATAGAGAGGAATGATAGCTGAAATACCTATACCGAGTAGCATTGACCAAGCAATTTCACTGGTAAATGTTTCGTGTGATAGCTCTTGCCCACCTTTAAATCCAATTGAAAATAGTAAATAGAGTGAAATAAATTTGGATGAATTGGGTGGTATTTCTAAATCACTTTTTAAATAGACTGCGATAATTCCAAGTACAAAAAATAATAATGCTGGATTTGTTAAATTTTCTAGTAATAGATTAAAGTTCATATTTTCCTTATTGGGTATAGGTTTAAATTGTATTGATTAAATAATTTACGAAAACGTATTTGCTCATTATCAATGCGTAAAAGGTGCTCACTGTTTTTATTTGTTTTTAGTCTTCCCTTTACTTTATAACTTTACTTTTGGCTGATCTAATTTATTGTATGCTTTATGTTATTTTTAGCTATTTTTTTTCCTAAACATCGTTTCTAGATTTTTTTGATAATTAAGGATTACATATATCGCAATACATTGGGTCTTCTGTTTGTTTGCCATTAGGATATTTTTTCTCATGGATGAAGGAACATTTCTTACAAGTATAGACGTGGCTTATGATGCTACTTGTTTGATAGTTGCATGCCTTACATGGCAATCCAGATTTAGCCTCTGTAATTCCAAAGCCTGGCATTTGGCATTCAGGGCAAAGGGAATTTATTTTTTTAGCCAGTTTAAAAGCAGCTGCCTCAATTACTTTCATTCTTGTTGGGTTATGCATAGCCCGCATATCTGTTTCTATATAGGCTGTTCCTTCATTGGTGATAAGATGATAAAAAACAATTTGAAGCTGCTCTTCATTCCTTATTCCCGATACAATATTTTTATAATCATCTTTTGATTTTTTAAGAATCAATCCATGTGAAGGAAAATTCGCATGAGTAGCAAATTCATTTAATTCTTCTTCAGTATTAATTTGTGCGCCATTAAAATTGGTGGCCGTACTTAATTCCCTCGCAATAATTTCCAAACTGTTTTTTTTATCGATAAAGAGTAAAAATTCATCATCGGCTGGCACAAAAGAAAGAGTGGGGTGTTGGCCAAAAGAACCTTCACTCGCAACAGCTAAATCGCAATTGCTTAGGTCCATAGCCATTAGGCATTTTTTTCTTGCAGTAATAATAGGGTCATCAATTCTATCTACCTCTCCAGAAAAAGTGCCAAGTAAATCCGTATCTAAATCTTGAACAACAAAACATTTGACACCCAGTTCTTTTTCTAAGATAGGAGCAATTACTTTTTCCTTTTCGTGTTTGCTTGCTATAACTAAATTTCTACCTTCGAACATTAGACTTACACTTTTTAAGTACCTTTTTAAATAATTAAATGGATAAAGAATTATAATATTCTCACTAAAATATCTATTTCGAAATTATTGTTTAAATTGTTATGATTAATTGTTCTTAGCCTTTAATTTTTTCATTAGTTGTATTTAGGTTAGTTACATATTGTGAACCAATTGCCCCAATTATGATAGCTAAACAAGCAAAAAGTTGACTATTAACTGCATCTCTTGTGAACAAAGCCATAGTTATAAAGACAAATGTTACTATTAGGTATAAACTTATTTTTATACTAGTTAAATTCAATGTTAATCTATTTTAATAAATGATTCTATTTTTACACTTTTTATATTTGAATTGATTGCTTTTCGTAATTCAAATAGTTCTTTTTGAAGATGCTTTATTTTCGCTTCTCGCGTTTTAATATCTTCTTCATTATTGCCAATATTTATTTTATTTTCATGATACTTTATTTTAATATGTATCATGTGTGTAATGATGTCTAAAGCATCTGAGGAACTAAATGTCCCCTGTATGAGTTGTATGTTCATTTTTTTATTTATTGACCTTGACCCAATGAATATCCGGCTTTACCATCAAATGCATATAGATTTTCTGTTTTTATGGTATCGATATTTTCAGAAATAGCATTTTGTAAAAGTTCGATGATGTTTGATTTATTTATTTCCGAATTTTCCGATGGTTTAAAACGGCATCTCCAATGGTCTGTACAAAAAGTTTCATTAAATCCATCAGGCCATACTTTAATGCCGCGGTTGGTAATCATGGATAGTTTTATATCCTTACTTTCAATTTGTTTTATTTTATCTGCTAATTCATTAGGATTTGAACCGGCCCAATGAACAAAAATGTCTACACCCACCAACTCTTTTTTTGTAGCAGGTTTTCTCTTGTATTTTGGAAGGTTCAGTGCTGAATTATTAGCATAGGAAACAGATTTTAAGATACTTGGTTTTTGGCCAAGATTTTGAATCACTGCATGGGCAAATTCTTTTGTACTCACCTTTTGTTTACTTGTTCCTTCTTTAAATATATCATAAGTGTGAATACCATCTTCCAATGTTTTAAGCCAAGCATTTTGAACTTTTTCAGCTATTTCTGTTTGACCGATATGATTAAGCATCATTACAGCTCCTTGCAATAAACCCGATGGATTGGCCACATTTTGACCCGCTCTTCTTGGTGCCGAACCATGAATGGCTTCAAACATTGAACACTCTTCACCTATATTAGCTGATCCTGCTAAGCCAACTGAACCAGTTATTTGTGCGGCTACATCACTCAAAACATCTCCATATAAGTTTGGCATGACAATCACATCAAACAATTCTGGTGTGTCAGCCATTTTAGCGGCTCCAATGTCTATAATCCAATGTTCATTTTCTATTTCAGGATATTCTTTGGCAATTTCATCAAACACTTGGTGAAACAAACCATCCGTTTGTTTCATGATATTGTCTTTAGTAAAACAAGTTACTTTTTTGCGATTTTGTTGTTTTGCATATTCAAATGCATAACGTACTATTTTTTCGCAACCAGGTCTGCTAATTAGTTTTAAGCATTGTACTACTTCGTCTGTTTGCTGATGCTCTATACCTGCATATAAATCTTCTTCATTTTCTCTTACAATCACAATATCCATAACTGGATGTTTAGTGCTTACAAAAGGATGTAAACTCATGCATGGCCTTACGTTTGAGTATAAGCCTAAAAATTTTCGAGTGGTAACATTTAAGCTTTTGTATCCACCTCCTTGTGGAGTGGTGATAGGAGCTTTTAAGAAAATTTTATTGCGCCTTATTGTTTCCCATGATTCATTGGCAATTCCTGAGGTGTTTCCAGCCAAGTATACTTTTTCACCCACTTCAATTTCGTCAATTTCGAGTTGGGATCCTGCCGCTAATATTATTTCCAATGTTGCGTCCATTATTTCAGGACCAATGCCATCTCCTTTTGCAACCGTTATTCTTGTCATAAAATTTTTATTGATTTAACGATGCAAAATTGTGTATTCTTCAGTATTAGTTTTTATTTATCTTTGTAATGTTATTCATAAAATTAATTTATGTATTATCGGTTTAATTTCTTTTAAGGACTAACTAAATGAATTCCTACTTGAAAATACATCGCACCAGTAAGATTATTGATCATAGCATAGTTTTGTTTTCCAAAAAAACCTCTATAAAAGTCACTACCATTGTTATTAAGATAATCAGCTTTATATGAGTAATTGTTGCGATAGCCAACTTGCATGCTACCCCAAATGAAACCAAATAATTTCTTTTGAAATTCGGTTCTAAATCTAAGTTCACCTCTTCTTAACTCTAAGCTTCTATTTTGATCTGACATACCATTTAATCGATAAGTTTGACCTTCTAATTCATAACCAATAAGCATTAAATTGCTAGGATTGAATTTTTTTCGAACATGCGCTCTAGCAGGAAAAAGAATTTCTGTTCCCCACTTCCTACTCGGAGAAGTCCAGTTGTACATAAAAACAGGTATGTAGTTCATTTCGCCCACTCTATATGTTCTAGATATTCCAATTGCCCATTGTTTTCTATCTGAAGGTCTTTTACCCCATAATAGAGCCGCAGAATACCTAAGATAATTTAAGGATTGGGGATTAGCAATAGAATAATTGCCATTTAAGTCAGCTGATACTTGAAGCAAAATAAATTGTTTTTCATTCAAGGGCTTGTAAAGGGTGGAATGCAATCCTGCTGTTGTTAGGCCTTTTTGAATTTCATCTATACTTAAATTACTTGATGAACCAGTTAAGGGTCTATTTTTTACCTGATAATTGACATCCCAATAATTTAACCCTACCTGCCACACAATACTATTTTTGGAAATTACTGGAATATTTGCATACAATCGTATCCCTCCAACATAGTTCAAATTAGCCTTTTCATTGATAATTCCTTCTTTTGAGTTAGGTAAATAATTTCCTATTTCTGATACTGATAAAGAATGTGGAAGTTGAGCATCAAAGGCCAATGAAACAAACCTCTGTGGACTTAAATCAAAAATTTTAGGACTGCAAAACACTTTAGATTTTGTATCTGTATAGGTTACGTTATCATATTCACTAAAATCTTCAACGATTGAATCTTGTTGAGCAAATGAATTTGAATTCTGAAACCAAAAAAGGCATAAAAGGAAAAAGTATCTCATCCAATTAAAAGTAAATTATTTTTTATTAACCATTAATCTTTTCCATACATCTGTTCTTCCTAAAGCTTTAACCCCTATATAGCCTCTTATATCCAATGTGTTTTCATCTTTCATGTTTATGACACAACTGTATATACTGCCACTCTCAGGGTCGTAAATGGTTCCCTCTTTCCATTCATCTTTTTCGATGTAAATAAAATCTTTTAACATACGGTATCCCTTTAATGGAATGTCGCGCATTGATTCGTCAGGATTGTTTTTATCTAATTTTGGAGCATTTGTAGTAGGATCTAAAGGTTCTTTTAACCATACAATCTTTCCATAATACTTAGGACCAATTTTCTCTATTTTAATTCTTGCTTTTCCGTTACTTGGTTCCCAAAGTCCGATAATTCGATCTCCCTCATCTGAAGAAAAAGATGTTAGAAAAAAAAATAAGAGAGTGGTGGCAAATACTTTTTTAATTGTTTTCATATACTAAATGTTTGATTTTATTCTTTTAAAGTTAACTCAAGCTCTAGGTTCAAGGTAAAAGATAAATTTTCTTCTATTTCTTTTAAAAAATTAGCATCTAATACGAGTATCCCTCCTCCGAGAAAATAAGAGACTAAGTCTTTTTGCTCCTTGGCAATAGAAAGTTGAATATTTTGATTCCCACTGGGCAGAGGGTTAATAAATGCCAATTTTTGCATACTTTCTTTCTCGCTAACTACCTGCAGAGTTAAATCTTGTATATTTAAAGCTAAGGAGTCAAATGAAACAGATGCTCCTAATATTTTTATATCTTTAAGTTGCTCCTGCTTATATCCTTTTTCTTGCAGAAATTTTGTTACATCTAGACCTATTTTTCCTTGAAAAGAGTTAGGCCCTTCAAAATAGGGCCCTTCAGCAGATAAAGTTATGGGTTCAAGGATAAGTTTCTCTTTATTTTTTTTGCCACAAGAAGCAATTAAAAATGCAACAGTTAGCAATAATATATTTCTACTCAGATTCAATAATTTCATTGTTGATAGTTTTAGAAGTTTAACGTTTATAAATAGATTGAATTGAACAATTATTTTTTATGCGAAAAGGTTGTTTTAATAGTAAAACTTTTCAAAATTAGATTAAAATAAGATTTTGTTTCATTTATCTTTGTAATGTTATACATAAAAATAATTTATGAATTATACTTTAAATCAATTACAGATTTTTTGAAAGTGGTGCAAACAAAAAGTGTTACTAGAGCCTCAGAGGAATTGCATTTAACACAGCCTGCAGTTTCTATTCAACTTAAAAATTTTCAGGATCAATTCGATATTCCACTTACTGAAGTGGTGGGGAGAAAGATTTTTGTCACTGATTTTGGGCATGAAATTGCTCAAGCTGCTGAGAACATAATCAATCAAGTGTATGCCATTAATTACAAAACTTTGGCTTATAAAGGTCAGTTAGCTGGAAGGTTGAAAATCTCGGTAGTCTCAACAGGAAAATATGTGATGCCTCAGTATTTAACAGATTTTATGAAGCAACATGATGGCATTGAATTGTTGATGGATGTTACAAATAAAAGCAAGGTGATTGAAAGCCTTGAAAACAATGAAGTAGATTTTGCCTTGGTTTCAATTTTGCCTGATAAGCTTAATATTGAAAAAATGGATTTACTCCAAAATAAATTATATTTAGTTGGTAATGGTCAACAAAAGTTTAAGAGAGGAATTTCAGCAAAGGAAATATTCAAAGATTTGCCTCTTATTTTTAGAGAAAAAGGTTCTGGTACAAGACAAACCATGGAAAGTTTTTTTGTTAAAAATAATATTGAAGTGCTAAAAAAAATGGAGCTAACTTCCAATGAGGCAGTGAAACAAGCCCTTATTGCTGGATTAGGTTATTCAATTATGCCATTGATTGGAATCAAAAACGAATTGCACACTAATGAATTACAAATTATTCCAATTAAAGGCCTGCCCATCAAAACCACATGGCGTTTAATTTGGCTAAAAGGTAAAAAGCATTCGCCCGTTTCACTTGCTTTTATGGATTACCTTAAAAAAGAAAAAGCAAAAATTGTTCATGAAAAATTTAACTGGTATGAGCAGTATTGAGGATTTTGCAATTATTTCAAACTTAATCTCACCTTGGCATTGGCACCATTAAAGTTGCTAGCGGGATTGTGTTTTGTAATATAAACCGTAATATTTTCGACACTGCTAAAAGTCATTTTTAGTTTTCTCAAAATATTGGAAGCCACTTCTTCAATCAAATCGCGGCTAATTTCCATTTCCTTTTTCACAATTTGGTAAACCAATTCGTAGTTTATTACCTCATTTATGCCTTTAAACTCCTTATTGTCTGAACATTGCTCGTCAATATAAACTGCTATAGTAAATTTTCCGCCCGTAACTTTTTCGTCTGGATAAAGTCCGTGGTATGAAAAAAATTCCATGTTTTCTAAAGCAGTTTGCAAGTTCATTTGTTATAATTTTTAAACAAATACAAAAAAGCTACATTCGCAGCAAATAAAAAAGACAATTTTATATAAGTAGAACATGAATACATCGCAAGAATTTTTTCACGCAAACAAGCCTGATTTGTACAACCACCCTGATTATTACTTGATGGATGAATTGTTAACTGAAGAACATAAATTAATTCGTCAAAGTGTGCGCGATTGGGTTAAAAAAGATCTAAGCCCAATGATAGAAGACGTTGCGCAAAAAGCTACCTTCCCCATGCACATGATTAAGGGATTGGCAGATGTAGGCGCTTTTGGCCCTCAATTGCCAGCAGAATATGGTTGTGGTGGAATGGATTATATTACTTATGGTATCATTATGCAAGAGCTTGAACGCTGCGATAGCGGTGTTCGTTCTACTGCCAGTGTGCAAGGTAGTTTGGTAATGTATCCTATTTATAAGTTTGGTAGCGAAGAGCAAAAACACAAATACCTACCTAAATTGGCCAAAGGCGAATTGATGGGTTGTTTCGGTTTGACAGAGCCTAATCATGGTAGTAACCCTGCTGGCATGACCACCAATTTTAGAGATGCAGGTGATGGAAAACATGTGATTTTGAATGGTGCTAAAATGTGGATTTCAAACTCGCCTTTTGCTGATATAGCAGTGGTATGGGCTAAAAATGAGCAAGGAAAAATAAAAGGAATTATTGTTGAGCGTGGTATGGAAGGTTTTACAACCCCAGAAACACACAACAAATGGAGCTTACGCACAAGCGCTACGGGTGAGTTGGTTTTTAATGATGTAAAAGTGCCTGT
>CANHJJ010000007.1 GCA_947460565.1 Bacteroidota bacterium | reverse complement strand
AGTGGTGATGCCCAAGACAAAATATACAGACAAGCCATAACAGCTGCAGGCAGTGGTTGTATGGCCGCCCTAGATGCTGAAAGGTATTTGGCTGCTAAGCATCATGCTATGTAATTAGATATTTTTTTACGAAGGTCATAGTGCAAACTATGGCCTTTTTTTATTTCTAATTGAGCTCAAAATTGAAAATATAGAGTCAAAAATTTCGGACAACCTATACAAATATTTGGATAAGCATTCCTTAAAATGTGACAGCCTATAACAATGCTTGGGATGGCAGTCAGAAATTTTTGACTACACTATAATAATTTCAAATATCCAGTCGGTTTTTTCTGACTGAACAAAAAAAAGTTTGAAAATATGTTCCAAATTCTCGGACAGCCTTTCCTAAGTTTATAGACTACTTTCCATTTTTTCTGACAGGCTTTTAAAAAATTTTAACAGGCATTATAATAATTTTAATTCTGGCACGTTTTCTGTAAAACAAAATTAAATCACTAATTTTTAATAACTAATAAATAAAACAATGGGATTCGAAAGATTAACATCCGATTTATTCAAATCGAAGGAGTACAGCCGAAATGAATTTGACTTATTTACAGTTGATTTCATGAAGCGATTAAAAGCAAAACCTCTAGCCATTATCAGCAAAGCTGAAAGTGATGCACTAGAAAATATTTACAAAAATTTTAAAGAGGGCTTGGGAAAGCTAGCAACCGAAGGCGCGCAGCAAAAAGGTGGCACACTCAATCGTCAAGATGCTTTTGATGATGTGCTTGATTTTGTAAGAAGACAAGAAGGTTTAGTTAAATCAAAATTTGGCAAACAAAGCCCTGCCTATTTAGAGTTTTACCCATTGGGTTTAACAGAATACAGTGCTGCTAAAGTTGAAGGTTTAAGCAATCTATTGGTGCGATATGTAGCAGCAGCCAATAAGTATCAAAAAGAGTTGGGTAAAGATTTTGTTACAGAAATATCCGCACTACAAACCCAATATGTAAATGCAAGAGATACGCAAGGCACAGGTATAGCTAATACAAAAACTACTCAAAGTGAAATAAGAGACAGCCGCAAAACACTAACCGTGCAACTTAGCAGACTTGTATTATTAATAGCTGCTGTATCTATTGAAAATGCAGAACAATTTAATAGTTACTTTAACTTTGGTTTATTAGAAGTGGATAACAACAAAACATCGACTGAAGCAGATGTAACTCCTAAAACAGATACACCACCCACAACTGTTTAATTTTTATCAAAGCAAACTCAATAATAAACAAAAAAATCCCGAGCCGTTGGCTTGGGATTTTTTGTTTATTTTGGGCAAAAATATATTAGCTCCAACAGTTTTATCTAATCACACTCATGGTCTTGGTTAGTTTTACTGCACCATCCACAATTAGCGAATAGTAATACAAACCATCATGCAGCGCAGAACCATCTATTTGAACCTTGTCCATAGGTCTGTTTAGTCTTTGGATATAAACTTCTTGACCTAAAACATTGGTAATTCTCAATTCTGCTTTGCTATATGTTTGCCAAATCTCATAATCAATAATAGTTGATTGGTCGAATGGGTTTGGATAATTGCTTAGTTGGCAATTGTTAGCTATTGGTTGCTGATTTATAGCAGTTGTATTTTGAAATACTTCATTTCGCTCAGGCTGTTTAACTGCCGTCACCTTAAAGCTACCACCTAAATGTAAACTATCAATCCAAACTGTATCGCAATAAGTTGGATAACCGCAAGTATTTGTGGCGGTCAAACAAACAATATATTGTGTATTAAAGGCAGGGAAAGTATGGAAAGGATTCACATCGGTTGATGTTGCCGAACCATCCCCAAAATCCCAAAGATAGTTATTAGTGCTGCTTGATGGACTTGTAGCATTGGTAAAATATGCCGAGCTATCCCATTGCATACTTGAATAAAAAAGTGGTACTAATGAGGCGTCAACAAATACAGTTCTTGAATCATATTCAACCAAAGAACTACTTGCATGAATAACTTGCTGAATATAGGTAGTAGTAGCAATAGGTGTATCAATTATAGCAAACATATCTTGCCATTGGGTCATCACGCTAGTATCTTTCCCTACAATTTTATACCAAGTAACGCTTGGCACATCATTGGTTGAAGGATCTTCATTGTTTATAATGTGATTATAGTAAGTATTGTAACTTGAAAATAATTCTGTAAAGCAAGAATTTGACGATTCATCAATTTGATTTAAATTAAAAGTTTCAAAATTCTCTGAAGTTTGAATAAATGTGTTAAAATCATCCAAGGCATCAAATTGGGCATTCATATTATTTAAGAAACTATTGTAATACGTTTTAAAAAATGGATGTCTGAAAAGTTGTTCCCAATTGTAAATAGAATCACTTGTAAATATATCATAGTATGGATAGCATCCTTCGTGTTGAAATTGTTTAAATCTGCTAGTGTGCATAAAAGCATCAAAATATCTTAGATAATTTACATCGGTCTCTATTGAACCATCAATAAATACTCGTGCCAATCTATCTTTAATACCAAGAGCAGAAGAGTTGTTAAGCCAACCCAAAAACATAGCTGCATTATATCTATTGCCCAAAAGCACACTGTTACCTGCCATACACATAGTATCATTATTACCTAAATAGCTTAAGGTATTATACCTTATTGTAATGCTATCTTTTGTAATGCATGAAGCCGAATCCCAAGCTACTAAAAAATATTCTTTATCTATGTCAGAATTACTTATAACACTTAATGTATCAGTGCGATTAAGAGCATAGCTAGGAGTCCATAAAAAGCCTGCGGCAGCATTCAAATATCCATTTAATGTTACACTTGTAACATTACCTATTCTGTTTTCATATATAGTGGGTTTACTTGCCACTATTTTTGTTGCCAACGGCACGTGTACTTCAAGACTTAAAGTTGTATCTTTACATACAGAGGATAAAGTTAAGGAAACGGAATATTTACGACCTCCTCTAAAGTGATAATTTTCAAAGTTGTAAGAGTTAGGGAGTGTATCGAAATATCTTTTACTAAATCCTTTATCCAAATTCTGCTTCTTAATTAGTGCTGTTGAGTCAGTTGTTTCTGCAATCTGAAATGAATAGGAATTAATCATTGGTCGTTTCAATTTTGTAATTGAAATTGAATTTACACCCTCACAGATTTGTGAAGGCATGCTTATGCTCACTTTTGGTGTATCTGTAACAAACACATATATAGTTGTATCTTTTGTAACCCCACAATCATTACTTACCTCAAATGTTATTCTATGTAATGAACTTGTTTTGAAATAGTAAAGAAAATAGTCTGGCGCTGCATGTGGAGGCATGCACTTAGGATCGGGGTAAGTGGTGTCATGGCTCATAGTATCCACAATGCAAGTGTCAACCCATGAGTATATATTTGTACGTGCATCTTTCAAATACAAACTATCCATACGACATACTTTAAATTTATAAGAATTATCATTCAAAAATCTTTTTAAATCAATATAAACAGGTTCACTAGGGCAAATAGTATCTCTACGCAATCTAACAAATGGCTTTGGCGTCATAATATTTGAATAGCCCCATTCTTTATTTTTAATTGGATTATATGTGGCTATATCACATATAGCCCTAGCATTACTATAATTACTATCAGGTACTAAGGTGTCCTGAAACATTACAAAATGTATAAATGGATAATTACCTGCATTGGCTATTCCTGGGGGATTATAACGTGGAATATAAAACAGGTTTCTATCCACAGTGTCTCCAATGGTTCTTCTAAATTCAATATGCGCATTGTCTTGAATATTAATGTATGCTCCATCTTCAGCAACTATCTCGCCCCACCCTTTATTTGGGGAGCAAGACCCGCTGTCTCCAATTTGCACAAAAGCACCATTTTTAATAAACAATGTACCATTTCGTTTTACATAAATAGCCCCACCGTTTTTTATATAGGTATAGCTGTTGGCATCTAAAACAAGCGCACTACCTGCACCTACTATAATCGCACTGTTTTTGCTATGTGCCAAACTTGTATCTATTTTTATATCATCACAGGTTTTAAAACTTCCGTCTTTTGTTTGGCATTCACTTTCAATAACAATATTATTTTTGTTTCTTAAATAAACACCCTCACACATATCAATTCGAGTTCCATTACTAATAAGCAGATTGCCACTAGATGGTAAAACTTTTAATTTATGTCCTAATGTATGTTCTCCTCCATCATTGGCAAAAAATGTATCTACAATATTTAGGCTTGAAGGCGGGAAATAACAATCGAAGCAGTTTTTTTTCTGTTTGATTGTAATATTACTCACATCATCAGGCATAGCAATAGTTAGTACCTTACTTAATGAATCGTAACCGCCTGATAATAGATTATCAGAACCTGCGATGGTTGCTTCCATATCTACACCACGCCCTACATCTGGCAAATAAAATTTAACTGTTCCTGTTGCGGTAAGTGGGTTGATTGTAGATTTATAATAATATCTACCTTCCATCGTAATTGAAGCTGATACTGGGGCACTTGCATCTATAAGTTTTATTGTATCATTTAAGTAAAGTTTGGTTCCGTTACTTATACTAGCTTGCCTAATGTTGGCATAACTTGGTGGGCAATATTTATAACCATCTCTTGAGTTATCAATAGTATTGTATTGAATAAAAACCCTTTTGGCATCAAATTTCAAAACGTGGTTTGACTGATAAGCTAGCCCAAAGGGATTTATTAAACTATCGTTACCACTTGAATCTGTGCTAGCAATATGTAAATGAATATTGGTATCTAATACGTTGTTTACACTTGGTGTAATTACTGCTGTTTTATTTAGTTTTGTAGTCAGAGTTATTGTATCTTTTAAAAAACGAAATTTCAATCTTGTTATCACCATTTTAGGGTATTCTTCTTTTGTAATGTATGGCAACGAACTTTCATCATTACACCTGTAGGGCATTAAAAAAGATTGAAATACTGTGTTATTTGTGTTTTGTTTTACATTAACTCTTGTATGTATATTTCCTTTTGTTACCATTTTCAAATTGTAATCATCAGAACCATGGTTAGAGCCTTCTTCTTCACTGGATGTTACAGCAGCCAGGTGAGGCTTATTATTTACCCCATTCACCACTGCCAAATGAGCAAATAAATTCCACTTACCAGCAGCTTTGTATCCACTACAAGGGTGAGACCATTTATAAATGCGATTATTACCAATGGTGTCTTGGTAAAACGTTTTATTAAGTTCATCACTAACATAACCTTCATTTATATTTCCATTGCCATTAAGCTGCCAAGCTATGTTGGTTATATTTTCATGTCCATAAGCATAATCATTTATAAGATAATAAACCTTACCATTGGGAAGCATTATTTGATTTACATTTCTTGTTAGGTAAGGACCATCGCCAGAATACGTTGTATATGATGCTGAGGCGCTCGGTTGTTTGGCAATATCTAGGGTAAATGATTGATATGTTGGGGATTTTTTGTAATCAGATATTTTTGAATAAGCAGCTACATAATTTACAGAATATCCAGTATTATTATTTAAGCCTACTCCATTGAATAAAATTGAATTGTGATGAATATCTTGATTTGTTTTATATTCTTCATGCCATTTTATATAAGCTGGGTCTATAGCAAGTTCATCTCTATCTACGGCCAGTATAAAAGAACCAACATCATTATCTTCGTGCGTACCGCCAAAAAAATCTCCTATATCAGATGCAATACCTTTTTCAAAAAGCATGTGGAAATATTGGCGATTAGAGGCTGAATCTTGATTCATTCTTAAAACAATATTGCCTGCATCTTCCAATTTGGTCATGTTCTCAAAATCACCGCTTTTTGATTTTCGCATGCGACCTTGTTCACCTAAGCCACCCAAAGCCGCCATATAATCTACTCTTAAATCTACATCACCAATCAATTGATATATGGTATCACCTATATTAAATGTCCAGTTAAATATACCAATTGCGGAATTGGTAATTGCGTGTGTATTATCATAAGTTGGATGAGAACCATCTGGCAATTGAATTTTGTGATACCACTCGTATAAATTGTAAATATCATTATCTATTAAGTAATTTCTGTAATTATTTGCACCAACATCACCTCTTCCATAAGGGAAAGTCCAAGAATTATGCTCAGGTTTGACAAAATTATTAAACGCAATAAAAAATGGTGTAGCAGTTTCAAACATGCCATATTCAAAATAACTAGGTCCTTCGCTATAAGAATATAATCCACCCCTTTTGCTTACGCTATATTCTTCAGCCTCAAACAAACATTCAATCATCCCCCAATGCCCTAATCGCGCCCAATTATTGGCCTTCCATCCATCAAACAAATAACTTGCGCCACACTCATTGAATACGATGGCGGCTGTAGCTAAGGCAGCTGAAAGTGCTATACCATGATTTTTTTTCCATCCACCAGGGGTTAGCAATAAACCTTTATCTATCCACCAACCTCCATTCATTGTTTCATTAAATAAATTACGAGCAAATTGCCGAATATTATCACGAGGAGTTAAGTCGTGTCGGTTTCTGTCACCTTTTAACCTTCCAGCGGCTTTTAAAAGGTCGTAAGCTTGAACTGCTTGCAGTAACTCCCTTGCCCTTAAAGAAACACGTTCAGTTTGACCCTTAGCAATATCTGTATTCATATCAAGCAATGCTTTTTCTGCATTCCAACCAAAGTTTTCAAGTTGAGATGCAGTTAATGCATTCCCATCAGGATCTATTCCAATAAAGTATATAAAAGCAAGTGCTTTTGACCAAGCTGTTAATCTGCTTACTTCTCCATCTGGATCGCCTCCCACACCAGGGCGTGAATTAGTTGCAAACTGCCAAAGTTGATTGTACAACATATAAAACTCTCCCTTTTTCGGTGTTTTATTTCTATCCACATTTATTAAACTAATTATATTTAGTTTTTGTTGAGAAATACTTATATCTGAATTTCGCTTAAAGGTTGTGTATGGATAGTCTTGATAATTTATTGCATCAGTTTCCCAATACTGTCCTTCGCCAAATTTTTCATCAGGTATCCACCATTGACAATATGAATTCGTATAAGCAAACAAACAAGAAAATAGAAATAGTAATTTTTTCATAATATTTATTTTTTAGTTATCAACCCCCAAACTTCTGTGGAATCTCTATTTTGTATTTTCAAAACACCATATTGATTATTATAGTAGAGTTTATCCAAATTCGAATCAAAATATTTATTTGTAAAAGTTACTTTTTTAAACCAATCGTCTCTTATCTTGATTGAATCAATAAAATTAGCAACTGAATTATTGTTTATATCAACCAGATATATTCTAAATTCTGTATCTAAATTTTTAGTAATATGCACTGTTTCTAACCCATATAAATCATCTTTGTACAGATTAAAATCTAAAATAAATTTAAAGTTATTAGTGCTAAATTTATAATTATATGCTTCATAATAATCTGTATCCGAAGCACAATCACCCATAGATACTATCCTTGCAACTTTTTCATAAAATTGTTTTTTACCCTGTCCTATGCATATTGCCGTATCATTTGTATTACTTACAAAAATTAATGTATCGGCCCCTGTATATGGTACTTTAGCTTTATCTATATCACTTAATTGATAATAGGTTTTTCTACCACCACAAGGACCACTAGAATCTCTTTTACAAGAGGTAATTATTAAAATAGAAAGTAAAGGTAAGAGTAGTATAAATATTTTTTTCATTTAAAAGGGCTTTAACAAAGATTAATTTATTTTATTCACAAAAGCAAGTTATATTTTTGTTTATACTGCCAAAATATAAGTTTAAGTATTCGTTTTTTTATGTTGTTTGGGGGTGGGGTGGTTTTCATTATGGGTTTATTTCATTCTATATTCAAAACTGTTTATTACTTTCATCAATAGCAATTTTATTTTTAATGTCATTAGCAAAAGGCATATCTTCAACCTATTATTTTTATAGTTTTTGTTCTTTATGGTTAATAATAACCATACTACAATTGGCACATTTCAAATCTTCGCTTTTACATCCTAAAATAAAATACTGCATGTGTAGTATTTTATATGAAGGCTTTTTTAGTTTACCTACATTTGCCCAATGCCATCAAATACTAAAGAACAAAAATTGCAGGCTTTTTCTCGTCTCTTGGATGTAATGGACGAATTGCGCGAAAAATGTCCTTGGGATATGAAACAAACCAATGAAAGCCTAAGGCATTTAACCATCGAGGAAACCTACGAATTAGCGGATGCCATCATTCAAAACAACCCTACCGAAATAAAAAAAGAACTGGGTGATGTATTACTACATATTGTTTTTTATGCCCGCATAGGCAGTGAGACCAATAGCTTTGATATAGCTGATGTGATAAATAGCCTTTGCGAAAAATTGATAAGCAGACATCCTCATATTTATGGTGATGTGAAAGTTGAAAATGCCGAACAAGTTAAAGAAAACTGGGAACAACTGAAATTGAAAGAGGGTAATAAATCGGTGCTAAGTGGGGTAAGTAAAGGCACTCCATCAATTATCAAAGCATTGAGAATGCAAGAAAAAGCGGCTCAAGTAGGTTTTGATTGGAACACAGCTGATCAGGTTTGGGCTAAAGTGGAAGAGGAGTTGATTGAATTTAAGGCAGAGTTAAGTCAAAGTAACAACCTTCAAAAATCCCAAGAGGAGTTTGGCGACCTATTATTTGCCATGATAAACCTAGCTCGAAAAAGTAATTTAAACCCAGATGATGCATTGGAATTTACCAATCAAAAATTTTTGAAAAGGTTTATGTTTATTGAAGAAAGAGCCAATGCAACGAATAAAAAACTAACGGATATGAGCCTAGAAGAAATGGATGCTATATGGAATGAAGCTAAATTAGTTAAGAATTAGAAATTAAGAATTCGAAATTAGGAATTACGAATAGGCGAATGCAGTTAAGCAAAATATTTAAAGAGTTTTTTGAAAGCGAAAAAGCAGGTGGCATTATGCTAATGCTTTGTACCTTGCTATCATTGCTATTGGTAAACTCTAACTATTCCCAAGCGTATTTGAATATTTGGCATTGGCCTTTATTTGGAGAAAACATTGAGCATTGGATAAACGATGGCTTGATGGCCATTTTCTTTTTGCTTATAGGTTTGGAGCTTGAAAGGGAAGTGTATAATGGCGAATTGTCCAACCTGAAAAATGCCTTATTACCTATGATGGCTGCGCTAGGAGGGATGGTATTACCTGTTATTGTGTATGCTGGATTTAACATGAAAGCAGGTAATTTATCAGGAGCGGGAATCCCAATGGCCACTGATATCGCCTTTGCTTTAGGGATATTATCTTTACTCGGAAATAGAATTCCATCATCACTCAAAGTGTTTCTTACGGCTTTGGCTGTGATTGATGATTTAGGAGCCATTTTGGTAATAGCAATATTTTATACTGGAAGTATCATTTGGTTAAACCTCATGATATCATTGGGTATTTTTGTCTTTCTATTATTTCTTAATCGCTTAAAGGTTTATAGTCTCATTCCGTATTTGATTGGGGGTATTTGTATGTGGTATTTTATGTTGTATTCGGGTATACATGCCACCATCACGGGTGTTTTATTGGCTTTTGCCATACCATTTGATAAAGGTGATGAATCATCTATATCTATTAAATTGCAACATTTTTTGCATAAGCCTGTTGCCTATTTGATTCTGCCTTTGTTCGCTTTGGCAAATACAGCCATTATTATTAATACTGACATTTCTAATGTCATGACAGAGTCCAATAGTTTAGGAATTGCTATGGGATTGATTGTTGGTAAACCATTGGGTATACTATTGTTTAGTTATGTGGCTGTTTTAATTGGATGGTGCAATTTGCCGGAGGATGTAAATTGGAAACAAATTTTTGGCGCAGGGATTCTTGGAGGAATAGGCTTCACTATGTCAATCTTTATTACTCTTTTGGCATTTGATAATCTTGAAATCATAAACAATTCCAAGCTAATGATTTTGATTGCATCATCAATAGCAGGACTGTTAGGATATTTTTACCTTAAAATAGTTAGTCCAAATTTAGGTCTTAACGACTAGCTATTTATTTGAGACCTAAGGCTGCATCTAAATAAACATAAATGTCTTCAGGCAATTCATCTCCTTTTTTTGTAGCTCTTTTATGCCCTAGTCTCACAACAATCATTTTTTCGTCAGGTATGGCAAAAATGTATTGCCCACGGATACCTCTGCAATAGAAAATATCATGGTCTTTATGTTTCATAACCCACCATTGAAAACCATATTTATCATTGTCTTTTCCATCCCTATCTTTCAAAGGTGCTGCTACTATTGATTCTGCAATATAACTGCTATCAATAAGTTGATTGCCATTCCAATTTCCATAATTCATATATAGCTTGGCAAAACGCGCATAATCACGTGCATTGGTATACCAACAACAGCTCACTTTTTCCATTCCTTTATCATCTAAACTCCAGTATGCAGGCAATTCAGCACCCATCGGCTGCCATAGTTTTTCTGAAGCATAGTCGGAAATGTTTTTACCAGTAATCTTCTTTAATATCATACCTAACAATTGGCTATCACCACCTTTGTAGTTCCAAGTTTTTCCTGGTTCATTAGCTGGTTTCACATTAATGGTTATGTTATTTACATCGGGACCATAATAGGCTTCACTAGGCCATGCCCAGGGGCTAGAATAAGTTTCATCAAAGGCTAATCCACTGCTCATAGTCAGGAGGTGTCTAATGGTAATTTTGGCTTTTTCACCTTCTCGGAACTCAGGCAAGTAGTTTCCAACCTTTTCGTCTATTGTTTTGATTTTACCTTCTTTTAAAGCCACGCCAATCAGGGCAGCCGTGAAACTTTTAGCCATACTGAATGAGTTGCTATAGCTGTCTTTACCATAATTTTCCCAATATTTTTCATAGGCTAGTGAGTCGTTTTTAATGACAAGGAAGGCTACCGTTTTATAATCCTCACATTTATTCAATAAATCAGCATCGGCTTTTAACTTGCCGTAAGACGATGATACAGGCCATGCTTGAGGACTGGCTGTTTTGATCTCTCTTTTGTCAAATAAATCCATTTCATCAATATCTGGACTGAGTTTACCACTAAAGACAGTCATAGCAAACACTTTGTTTAGAAAAGTCTTACCACTACCTAGGATGACAAATTCAGCAATAAGGGCTAGGGACACAATAAATAGTATTATTATTTTTAAAATCTTCATGTTGAATAGATTTTTATATGAAATGGCAAATCAAAGTAATATTGATGAAATGATGTTTGAAATTTAACATTAAGTAAATTTTTTTTTACAAATATCCACTAATTTTGCAACGAAAATTAGGTATACGCAGTCAAAGAAATTGAAATAAAAGAAAGAAAGCCTATGAAATCGAGAAGTAAACAGGTTTTGATTATGTTAGTTTTGCTATACGTGGTATTATGTATAGGTTTTAGTCAAAAGTTATTTAAAGGTTTTGGGACCATTGATAATGTGCAAGTTAACATTATTAAATATGAAAATATAGGAAAGTCACATTCCATATTATCCACTATGGATATTAGATCAAGTAAAAAATAGCAACTACATCAGCAGAATTCCATTTTTATCAATGATATTGATATGCTGTAGTCTATCTTTAACTATAGTATTCTCTATAAAAACAAACTTCCTGTCATAAATCCTCCCATTTAGGTAAAAGCTAAGCCAATATTCGTTATTTAAGAGAAAAACATCTTCAATGATGGGTTCAATTTTTAAATAGGATAGAGGCTCGATGGTATCTAAAAAATGCCTAAGAGTAGAACTTTCTCTCTTTTCCCCATCTATTAAGCCAAATCCTTTGCTACTAACAAGCACCCCAGTCAAGGTCTCGTTATTGAAATTTATCAAATATACATTCCAAATCCATTCATTCATTTCATTTTTCTCATGCACTACTGCTACTCCTACCCCGTCAAAGTTTGGTTCCTCAATATCTTTTAACATCTATTTTTTTGTTTTTGCGAAAGTAGGTGATAAGATAATTTTAAAAACCTTTTTCCAGTTAAAACCTTGGATTTTTTTACCGCGTTGCATTTATCAAGCTAAATGTGAACCTCGACAAAAAAGTCTTTTATAGGGCAATGTGCCTGTTTTTTGACAAATTAATTAAATAACAATTGTCATTCAATTGCCATATTTTTAAAATATGTGGTTAATATTTTTGTAAATAGTAAAACAAAAATATATTTGATTTCTTAATTAATTCATAATGAAAAAAATATTACTAATAGTAAATGTCCTAGTATTTTCAATTCTATCAAATGCGCAAATAGATAAAGCCTTCATGATAAGATCCATGCAACAGCATTCAACTGCGAGTGAATTGAAAATGAGTGATATCGCTAATTTTTCAATATATTCTCAGTATACAGAAGCAAAAACGGGTATTACCCATATATACTTTAGACAAACAATTAAGAATATTGAGATTTATAATGCAAATAGTAGCCTTCATTTCGATAAAAAAGGAAATTTGTTTCATTTTAACAATGCATTTATAAAAGATGCTCAAGATAAAATTAGTAAATATAGCATTTCCTTAGATGCAAATAGAGCTACTCAGTTAGTTGCAACTAGTCTTGGAATGAGTTTAAATCAAAGTCTTCAATTATCGAAAACAACTCCGAATGAATTTGTTTTAAACGACCCTATGGCTTCAAGTCAGCCTATTAAAACCAAATTATATTATTTTTTCCTAAATGATAAATTGGTTCCAGTATGGAATGTTGAAATAATGGATGATGAAAATAATGATTGGTGGAATAAACGTGTTGATGCCAATACAGGCGAAGTAATTGATGAAAACAATTGGGTAACTAAATGCGATGTAACTCAGATTTATCATTCAAATGAAATGGCTACTGCCAATTATAATTTTGAGGAAGTAGTGCAAGGTTCGACATTAAACAAAACAGCTGCTAAAGTTTCATATAACATTTTACCTCAACCTTTAGAAAGTCCAAAATATGGATCACGTCAAATTATCGATGAATCAGTTGTTAATTTGTCCGCATCACCTTATGGTTGGCATGATACGGATGGGGTGGATGGTGCTGATTTTACTATTACTAAGGGAAATAATGTGTGGGCAAAAGATGATACCACGGGTAGAAATACCCTTACTGGTTCTTCGCCAAATGGAGGTGATAGTTTGGTTTTTGATTTTCCATATGACATGAACGCAAGACCATTTGAAAATTTGAAAGCGGGTATCGTTAACTTATTCTATTGGAATAATGTTATGCATGATATCATGTATAATTATGGCTTTGATGAGGTTTCAGGGAATTTTCAAAACAATAATTATGGTAAGTTAGGTTCTGGAAATGATTTTGTATTTGCAGATGCCCAAGATGGCAGCGGAACAGGAAATGCCAATTTCGCAACACCAAATGATGGACAAAATAGTAGGATGCAAATGTATCTGTGGCCTACAAGTACAAACACCAATTTAATGACAGTAAAATCTCCTAGTAATTTGGCTAGAGCTTTTGGTGGGGCTATTTCATCCTTTGGATCAAAGGTATATTCAGGTGGTATTATGGGGAAGTTAATTGAAGCGAATGATAGCACTGTTAATTACAATTATGGATGCTCGCCATTAATAAATCCTGATAGTGTTGCAGGTAAAATTGTGGTTATTTATAATAGTACCGCTTGTACCAATATAGTAAAGGTTAAGAATGCCCAAAATGCAGGTGCTATTGGTGCTATTGTAGTAAATAATACCACAAGCAACCCAACCGCAATGACAGGTAAAGATGCAACCATTACAATTCCTTCTATCATTATTACCCAATCTAATGGCGACACTTTATTAGCTCATCTAAGAAATGGTGAAGAAATAGTGGCTACCATAAGAAATGAACAATTGGATGGTAGGGTTTATCAAGGAGAGTTTGATAATGGTGTAATGGCTCATGAATATGGACATGGTATTTCCAATAGGTTGACAGGAGGTCCTTCAAATACTAGTTGTTTGACCAACCAAGAGCAGGCAGGTGAGGGTTGGAGTGATTTCTTTGCCTTAGTTACTACAGACCGTTTGGGAACCACCGATGCAACAAGTAACAGAGGTATTGGGACTTTTGTAAATAACCAAGATACTTCTGCATTGGGTATTAGAACATTCAAATATAGCAGAGATATGAAAGTTGATCCAGTAACTTATAATGGAATTAAGACCCAAGCTATTCCTCATGGAGTTGGATTTGTTTTTTGTTCAATGCTTTATGATATTTACCTTGATATGATTGATGTTTATGGATTTGATAAAGATATTTATAATGGTAAAGGCGGAAATAATAAAGCTTTACAAATTGTAATGTTAGGATTAAAACTTCAACCTTGTTCACCAGGTTTTGTAGACGCTCGAAATGCCATCATTGCAGCAGATAGTATTTTAAACAATAAAGCAAACTATGAATTATTATGGAAAGCCTTTGCGAGAAGAGGTTTAGGTGCTTCAGCTGATCAAAAGTCTACTAATAGCAGAAGTGATGGCATTCAAGCCTTTGATATACCAAGAAGTCTTTGGAAAACTAGTACCCAAGAAATCCTTAATTCAAATGATGTAATTATTTATCCTAATCCATCAAAAGGAGTTTTTAAAATTGATTTCTTAACTAATGTTCAGATCAATCAAATTGAAGCCTTTGATATGACAGGTAAATTGATTTTAACCCAAACTATAAACAAAGATGCTAAGACTTGTTCTATTGATTTGAGCAATTATACAACTGGGGTATATTTACTTAAACTGAAGTCTGATTTTGGCACTTTGATTCAAAAGGTAATAGTTGAATAAAAGCTTTAACCTGATGAAACAAAAAATCCTATTGAATTTGAAAAGGATTTTTTTGTGATGATAACAATGTGAAATGGTTTTAGGCCCAATTTATTGGTCTGTTACAAATATTTTTTCGGTTTAATTAGTCATATCAAACCCACAAGCAGCATGGGTTCGAAGCAGAGATGAGTTTTAAACTCATTTTTCAGATATTTATTCGGAGTCAGCTGGGCTATTGCCCAACACACAAGACTCCGAACAGTAGGCTAGTTGAGGCACTTGGGGTTAATTGTTGGGTGGCAAGATCATGAAAACAGCCAGAGGCTAATCAAATAGTTCACTAGCGAGTCGATTGCGATTGATGGTATTTTAAACTGCAGCTTACAAGACAATACAACTAATAAAGTAAGATTTAAACACTGGCATAAAGTAAGAACTTTCCATTGGTTAGAAAATTTCAGGAGAATAATAAAGATTTTGAGTATTTATTTGCTTCTAGAGAAGCTATAATTTATATTGCATACATAATTTATATTAAACAAAATTTAAATAGTTGCTTATAAATTAACCTAAAAAAAATAATATGTACGGATTAGTCAATCAAGGAATTCAAGGCTTAATAATTGAAAATTATGGTTCAGCAATATGGGAGAAGATTAAAGCAAAGGCTGGTTATGAAGATGTGACTTTTTTGGCTTCTCATTTGTATGATGACAGTGTTACTTTTTCATTAGCCACAACCGCTTCTGAAGTTCTAGATATAAGTTTAGAAAATGTACTCAAAGCTTTTGGTAAATATTGGGTCTTAAATATTGGCAAAGAAAAATATGGGACACTCATGAAATCTGGCGGAGATAATATCATTCAGTTTTTAAAAAATTTGCCTAATTTTCATAGTAGAGTGATGTTGATTTATCCCAACGCCCAACCACCTGAATTTAAGGTTGATGTTATTAGCGAAAATACAATTCATTTGCACTACTACTCATCCAGAATTGGTTTAACAGATTTTATGTTTGGTTTAATCGATGGACTCTCTGAATTTTTTGATGCCCCCTGCGCTGTAAATCATTTAAAGCATAGTGAAACAGAAATAACTTATGATTTGTTTGAGATTATAGTCCATTAAACATATGGATCAAATGATTTTTAACGCTCAATTACTTGAGGAACTTTTTCCATTTTTTATAATTATTAAGCAAGATTTATCAATTACGCTTGCAGGTAAAAGTCTTCGTAAGATTATTCCTGATGCCATTTCTTTTGAAGATACTTTTGCTTTTATTAGGCCAAGATTGGGAATTGAATATAAGTTTGACTCTATTTTGAAATTTAAAGACCAAGTTTTTATTTTACAAATTAAGAATTTAACTCATCCTATTAATTTAAAAGGTCAATTTGTTTTTGATAGCCAAAATAACAGACTTTTATTCTGTGGATCACCTTGGATAACAAGTGATGAGGATTTTATTAAAACCAATTTGTATATATCTGATTTTGCGCTGCATGATGCAGTATTAGATTTGCTGCAGGTTACAAGTTCTTTGCGATTGGAGTTTAATGATAAGGTTGTCCTTCATTCTGAAATTGAAAATCAAAAAAAGTTTTATGAGAATTTATTTGATAACATACCTGTAGATATTGGAATATTTGATAATGAATTTAGATATAAATTCTTAAATAAGAATTCGGTTAAAGATGAAAAAATACGAAAGTGGCTTATTAATAAAACACTGAAAGATTATTATGAGTTTAGGAATTTAGATTTTCAACTTGCAGATGAAAGACAGGCATTACTTCAAAAAGCAATTACTGAAAAAAAAACAGTTCGCTTTCAAGACATTTATAGCGAGTTTACCGACAATGAAAAAGTAATACTTAGAGAGTTATTTCCATACGAAGATAATGAAGGTAGGAATTATTTAATGGCTTATGGTGTTGATATTACTGAGCTAAAAAAAGGCCGTGACGAGCTCATAATAAAAAATAAGGAACTTGAAAAACTTAATGGAGAGCTAGATAGTTTAATATATTCTATTACACATGACTTGCGATCGCCTGTGCTTGCGCTTATGGGCTTGCTAGATATTGTTTATGAAAGTGGAGAATTTGGGAGTGAAAATCAAGAGTATTTATCTCTAATGCGCAAATCAATATTAAGGTTAGATGACACTATTCGTGAAATTCTAAACTATTCGCGAAATGCTCGAACTGATATTGATTATACAGAAATTGATTTACTTCATTTTGTCAATCAATCTTTTGAAAGTGTTCAATATTATGTTAGTTATAAAATTAGGTTAGAAACATCGATACACGCTGATTGCGCTTTTTATTCTGATGAAAATCGAATAAATACGCTGATAAATAATTTAGTAACTAATGCTATAAAATATAGCAGAGAAAATGATGGCCATGCATTTATAAAATTTTCAGCTAGCATTGATCAAAATAATTGTGTGATAACCATTCAGGACAATGGTGAGGGGATACCTTATAACCATCAAAAAAATGTTTTTAAAATATTCCATAGAGCCTCAAGCACAGCAACAGGCTCAGGCCTAGGGCTCTTTATTTGTTCGGAAATAATTAATAAACTTAATGGAAAAATATCACTAGAATCAGTGCCACTTAATGGAACTACATTTACTATTACCATACCAAATGGAATTAAAACTAAAGAGATAACTAATTTAATTTAATATGAACTAGGAATTTTTATAATAACGAACCAAGTTCACATTACTGTAATCGAATAACTCAATTAATGTGATTTAATTTTGAGTTGTAAATTTCATTTACTTTATCCTCGGTAAGTGGTTTGCTTAAAAAGCCTTTGACAGGGAAAAAAGTACTTGCTTTTTCTTTATCTTTTTCATCCAATGAAGAGGTTAACATAAATATGTTAGTGCGTGAGCAATTTAGACCAATAAATTCTTCCAAAAATTCAAAACCATCCATTTCTGGCATTCTAATGTCAAGTAGGATTATATCTGAGCAATTCTCATTTGATTCTGAAAAAAAAACCAAAGCTTGTTTAGCATTAGAAAAAGTAGTTATATTATTTGCTATACCAGAGTTTTTTAGGACCCTATTACTAATAAAATTGAAAATGTTATCATCGTCAATAATTACAATATCTAATTTTTTATCCATAAGATCGCTATTCACTTCTCAAAAGTAGTGTTTTTTTTAAAAATCAGCAAACAAGTATGATATCTTATTTTCTAGTTAAAATAGTTTCAATATTTTATTGCGATGCAGCTACGATTCTAGATAAAGTCACTTCTATATAATTAAGAGCCAAAGCGTTTAGAAAGATTAAGTTCGTATTTATTATTACATACTGGGGAAGAGGAAGATACACCTGTGGGTTTATTGTTGACTGGCAAGATCATGAAAACAGCCACAGGCTAGTAAATAAGGTCACTAGCGGGACGCTAGCGACTGCGTGGGTTAGAGGGTTGTATTGGTATATTTTGCCACAAAAAATGTTATTTTTTACAAATAACCATAATATCTTGAAAATCGATGGCTTCAATCTTACTTCTTCCACACCAATAGCCTTTATGGTGGTTTTTTAGTATTAGTTTGTTATTACTTAAACATTCAGCTTCGATATAGTTTTTTTTCAAAGCTATATTGGCTGATTTTACTTTCTCATCCATTAGTTTGTAATATCCATAATCGTGCTTAAAGTAGAATTTTTTATCTTCTTCCATCAATTTTTCAGATTCGTTATCAAGTACAAAAAAGGTTGCAAAGCAGGTGCCTCCACTTTTTAATACCCTTGATATTTCAGCACAATATTGCTTGATTTCATCTGGCATCATGTGAGTAAATACAGAAGTAAGGATGATAAAATCGAAGCTACTATCAGCATAAGGAAATAGGAAATGTGAGGCCTTATCGCCATCTGATTTGTATAAATCGTTCTGCAGGTCAACACATGTAAAACTGAAATTTTCATATCGACTCGAGATGTTTTTATCGCACCAATCAATTCCTTTTTTTACAATGTCAAATCCATCGTAAGAACCTTTTTCGTTTAAATATTTTGTTAATGGTATGGCCATTCTACCAATGCCACATCCAATGTCTAAGACATGGTGACTTGGCGCTAATCCTCCTAACTCTATAAAGAATTTTAAATACCTATTTCCTTGCGCCAAAAAATCACCCGATCCAATAAATATCATACCTTTGGGTGGAAGTAGTTCGTTTTTGTTGCTAATTGAAAACCAAATATCATGTGGAAGGAACCATAGCCTCCTTGCTGTATAGCGCCATTCGGCAGGAATAAAATAGTATATTTTACGGAGCACTTGCATTTTGTTGCAAAATATGATTTGCATAGTTGTATTACCAAATCTTTAACGATTAATTTGCTTAAAATATAAATAGTGAAGATAGTATTTTTAGGAACACCCGAATTTTCAGTAATGGCATTAGATGCCATTATCAGATCAGGACATGAGGTAGCGGCTGTTGTTACTATGCCCGACAAGCCATCTGGACGTGGAATGCACTTACAACAATCTGCTGTGAAAAAGTATGCCCTAGAGCACCATTTGAAAGTGCTTCAACCTGAAAAACTCAAGGATGAACAATTTATTTTTGAATTGAAACAAATTAATGCGGACATTAATGTGGTTATTGCCTTTAGGATGTTGCCTGAAGTGGTTTGGAATATGCCAAAGTTTGGAACAATGAATCTACATGCTTCTCTTTTACCTGATTATAGAGGTGCCGCCCCCATCAATTGGGCCATAATAAATGGAGATACAAAATCAGGAGTTTGTACCTTTTTGTTGAAGCATGAAATTGATACAGGTGACATACTATTGAAACAGGAAGTTGAAATAGGGGAGGACACCAATGCAGGAGAACTTCATGATACCTTAATGCAAGTTGGTGCTGAAGTTGTTGTAAAATCTCTTGAAATGATTCAAAATGGTAATTATATAACCGAATCTCAGCCTCAATTTGCAGGTAAACTTGCACCTAAAATTTTTAAGCAAGACTGTCAAATAGATTGGTCTAAGAGCTGTTCATCCATTTATAACCTAATTAGAGGATTAAGCCCATATCCCGCAGCTCATTCACAACTTCATGGAAAGGGAATCAAAATTTTCAAGGCATCAAAAGAAATTATTCCTCATCAATACGAAATGGGTAAAGCTTTTTCTGATGGAAAAACCTATCTAAAATATGCTTGTTCCGATGGTTTCATTTCAGTTATTGAACTTCAATTAGAAGGTAAGAAAAAAATGCTAGTAGATGAGTTTTTAAGGGGATATAAATGGATAGATTAATCTTTATTTATGCTTATTACTATCTAAGGGAATGAGCTGATAGGCGCTATCTGCCCAATTTATTAATAGTTTCGCTTGCTCATTTGATAAAATTGCATTTTTATGAATAATCGTGTAAGAACTTAATGGCATTTCATGCTCTTTAATCTCTTTTAGTAATTCCTCTAATTTATGTCGTTTTCTTTTGGCTTTGTAATTATTAAACTCGGAAAAGTTTAATTCTCTTTTGCCTTCATTAACATGATTTGCTAACCATATACCAATTGGTTGAATTTTACTATACCATGGATAATCGGTATGATTAGAATGGCAATCAAAACAACTCGTTTTTAATATTTCCATTACATTTACTGGCACTGCTAAAGTATGTGTAATATCGTTTTCTCCTAACGAATTACCCATATTAGTTTCAGGTTGATAAAACTGAATGAGAACTAAGATAACACCTAGTACAATTATTATTTTCTTAGCTGATATTTTGCTCATTTTGTCTGTTTGTAAAAAAAAACGCTATTTATTTTTGAATAGCGTTATTTTAATTTATTTACTATTTTACCACATTAAACTTTTTAGCGTAATTATTCAAGTCGGTTTCAATGCTTAGGAGGTAAATTCCAGCAGCTTTGCCTTCCAAATCCAATTCTGCTTTGCTACCTGCTATGTTCATTTTCACATTTTGTATCTCTTTGCCAAACACATCATATACCCTCACTTGTTGGATATGTTCTTTGGTATTTAACTCAACAGTTAATAGGT